>JBGTNO010000164.1:0-6515 GCA_041743065.1 Chthoniobacterales bacterium | reverse complement strand
CGCGGCTACTGCATGATGATCGGCGGCGAGAAAAAGGTGGTGCAGTATCTCGATCCCATCTTCGCCACGCTGGCACCGGGCATCGGCGATATTCCGCGCACACCCGGACGCAAGAAGGCCGCCGGCACTTCGGAACAGGGTTATCTCCATTGCGGCCCGAACGGCGCGGGCCACTTCGTCAAGATGGTCCACAACGGCATCGAGTATGGCCTCATGGCTGCCTATGCCGAAGGGCTCAGCGTCCTGCGCGCTGCCAATATCGGCAAGCAAGAGCACGAGCACGACGCCGAGACGACGCCCCTGCGCGATCCCGAGCTTTACCAATACGACCTCGATCTCGGTGAGATCGCGGAGGTGTGGCGGCGCGGCAGCGTGATCGCCTCGTGGTTGCTGGACTTAACGGCGGGCGCATTAGCCAAGGATTCGCAACTCTCGCAATTCGAGGGCCGCGTTTCGGATTCCGGCGAAGGCCGGTGGACGATCAAGGCGGCGATTGATGAAGGCGTGCCAGTGCCCGTGCTGACCACGGCGCTCTACGAACGCTTCGCTTCCCGCGGCGCGGCGGATTTCCAAGGCAAGGTGCTTTCGGCGATGCGCTATGGGTTCGGCGGCCATCTGGAAAAACCGGCGAAATAAATGGCCTCTATGAACCTTCCCCGCTCCGACGCCATCGTCTTTTTCGGGGCTACCGGCGACCTGCCTTACAAGACTTTTCCCGCCCGCTACGTGGCACCCCGGCACAGGCGTCCGGATCAGGATTGATGAGTCAGACAATGACCGGAGAATCACTATGAAAGAACACGCACACCCCGCCGAAACCAAGCCTGTTAAAGGCGCGGCGGCAAAGGGCACCGGCTCCGACCATGGGGATCACCACGACCATCATGCCCACATGGCGGCGGATTTCCGGAACCGTTTCTGGATCTCGCTCGTCCTGACGCTGCCAATTCTCGTTCTCTCACCGATGCTGCAAAAGCTGGTGGGACTGCGCGAAGTCATTAGCTTTCCCGGCGACATCTATGTCCTGTTCGGCTTTTCCTCAGCGGTCTTCTGGTATGGCGGCTGGCCGTTTCTCAAAGGATTTTTCGACGAAATAAAATCCCGGCGACCCGGGATGATGACGCTTATTTCCGTGGCGATTGCCACGGCGTATCTTTACAGCGGCGCGGTCGTCTTCGGCCTGACGGGCAAGATATTCTTCTGGGAGCTGGCCACGCTCGTCGACATCATGCTGCTGGGGCACTGGATCGAGATGAGGTCGGTCATGGGCGCTTCGCGAGCTTTGGAGGAGCTGGCCAAACTTATGCCCTCCGACGCGCATAAGCTCATGCCCGACGGGAGCGTGAAAGACGTGCCGCTCGGCAAACTCGCGGTCGATGACAAAGTCTTGATCAAGCCCGGCGAGAAAGTTCCCGCCGACGGCGTGATCGTGTCGGGCGAGAGTTCGGTCGATGAGGCGATGCTCACCGGGGAATCAACCCCCGTGACCAAGAAGACCGGCGGAAAGGTGATCGGGGGTGCGGTCAACGGTGAGGGCTCGCTGACCATCGAGGTCAAGGGCACCGGCAAGGATTCGTTTCTCTCGCAGGTCATCGACCTCGTCAAACAGGCCCAGGAAAGCAAATCGAAGACGCAGGATCTGGCCAACACCGCCGCGCTTTGGCTCACCATCATCGCCCTGGGTGGCGGCTTGATCACGTTCGTGATCTGGCAGGTTCTCATGGGCCAGGAGTTCGCCTTCGCCATCGAACGCACCGTGACCGTCATGGTCATCGCCTGCCCCCATGCGCTCGGTCTCGCCGTGCCGCTGGTCGTGGCCGTCTCCACCGCGCTGGCCGCGAAGAACGGCCTGCTCATCCGCAATCGCGTCGCCTTCGAGGGCGCGCGCAACTTGCAGGCCGTTATTTTCGACAAGACCGGCACGCTGACCGAAGGCCGTTTCGGCGTCACCGAAACTCTGGTGCTGAGCGATGACATCGACGAGGAAACGCTGCGCACTTACGCGGCCTCCGTGGATGCTCATTCCGCCCACCCCATCGCCAAGGCCATCGCCGCCGCCTCGGAAAAGAAGCTGCCGGTGGAAAACTTCCAAAGCATCACGGGCAAGGGAGCCGAGGGCCGGGTCGATGGCAAAGACGTCAAGGTGGTTAGTCCCGGCTACCTGCGCGACCAGAACATTGATCTTGCCGACAAACGCGTCGAACCGCTGCAAGCCCAGGGCAAGACGGTCGTGTTTGTCCTGGTGGACGGAAAATTGAAAGGAGCGATTGCCCTGGCCGACATTGTGCGACCTGAGGCGAAGCAGGCCATCGCCGCCCTCAAGGCGCTCAATATCCAGTGCATGATGCTGACCGGCGATAACAAAGCGACGGCCAAATGGGTCTCCGACCAGATCGGACTCGATGAATACTTCGCCGAAGTCCTGCCCCAGGACAAAGCTGCCAAGGTCAAGGAAGTCCAGGCCCGCGGCGAGCGGGTTGCCATGACGGGCGATGGCGTGAATGATGCCCCGGCCCTTGCGCAGGCGGATGTGGGCATCGCCATTGGAGCCGGCTCCGATGTGGCGGTCGAAACCGCCGACGTGATCCTGGTGCGGAGCAATCCGCTGGATGTCGTGGCGATCGTGCGGCTTTCGCGGGCCACCTATCAGAAGATGATCCAGAACCTCGTCTGGGCCACGGGCTACAACGTCGTCGCCCTGCCACTCGCCGCCGGCGCGCTTTACTCATGGGGCATCCTGCTCACTCCGGCTGTCGGCGCGGTGCTGATGGCCGGCAGCACGGTGGTCGTGGCCATCAACGCGCGACTGCTGAGATTAAAAGAAGGCCAGTCTCCGCCAAAACTGAAGGCATGAATCAAAAAACAACACCGAAAATAGAATCATGAAAGATCACATTGCACATTCCGGAGCTTGGGGTCTTGCCCTGATTGTTACCGTGATAGCCTCTTGGCTTCTCTACCGCTATCTCGCGCCCAAGACATGGAAAGAGTGGGCGAGCGCGGGGGTGATCCAGGCTTTCATCATCGCCCTCTACGCGGAGATGTATGGGTTTCCGCTCACCATCTATCTGCTCGTCCGTTTCTTCGGCCTCGACCAGACCAACCTCAACGCCAACCTATGGTCCACGCTGCTGGACATGGGAGAAACCGGCATGATGATCGCCATGATTTTCGGCTACGTGCTGCTATTCACCGGCCTCGGAATCTTTATGGAGGGATGGCGCGAACTGCATCGCGCCCGGAAGGAAAACCGACTCATCACGGATCGTCTTTACGCCTTCGTGCGGCACCCCCAATACACCGGGCTTTTTATCGCGCTTTTCGGCGAGGGGGTGGTGCACTGGCCCACCATTTTCTCCGTCGCTCTCTTTCCCGTCATCGTGCTCGCCTACTATCTGCTGGCACGGAGC
This sequence comes from Chthoniobacterales bacterium, assembly GCA_041743065.1. Classification (GTDB taxonomy): domain Bacteria; phylum Verrucomicrobiota; class Verrucomicrobiia; order Chthoniobacterales; family Chthoniobacteraceae; genus JBBSOD01. Next base: position 3,105 of record JBGTNO010000164.1, on the reverse strand, counting down.
GAAGAGCGCAAAGTCGAGGAGGAATTCGGCGGCGAATACCGCGCTTACCGCAAGCGCGTGCCGATGTTCATCCCGCGCTGGGGCCAATGGCGCGCGATGACCACGACGCGAAGTGAATCCTTTAATGACCATTCTCCCGACATCGAAATATCGGAGTCGCAGAGACCATAACAACAAACAGGAAAGAGACAGCATCATGAATACATCCAATACCGAAGCTAAAGATCCGATCTGCGGGATGACCGTGGACACCGCCACCGCTCTCCACGCCGAACGCGCTGGCGAAACATCCTATTTTTGCAGCGAACACTGCCGGGAAAAGTTCCTGTCAGCGCCCGCCGATGCCAAGCCGGACGACAAGTCCGGTGGCTGCTGCTGTGGGTGAAGCCCGCAGTTTGTAAGGAAGTAAAATCCCGACATGCCCATCCATGATCAGTCGAGCGGCTCAGCAGGCCAGGCGGAACGGGCCGCGCAGGCCAGACCGGCGGACGCGAGCCGAGAGCTGTTATCGGTGCTGACCATAAACGGCGGCTCTTCGAGCATCAAATTCGCGCTCTACCAAGTGGGCGAACCGCTGCAGCGCGGGCTGTATGGAAAGGTGGACCGCATCGGTTTGAACGGGACAAACCTGACGTTCACAGACCCGGATGGAAGCCCGCAGGCCAGTCTCGGTCTCACCGCCGCCGATCACAAATCGGCGGCGAATTCCCTGATTGAGTGGCTCGAAAATCAGAATGGTTTTGCATCAGTCCGGGCGGTGGGACACCGCGTGGTCCACGGCATGAAACACACCGCGCCCGAACGGGTCACCCAGGAATTGCTGGATGAGCTGCACCGCATCAGTCCCTACGACCCGGAACATCTGCCGCTTGAGATTGAACTGATCGAGGCGTTTCGCCAGGGGCATCCGAAGCTGCCGCAGTTAGCCTGCTTTGATACGGCGTTTCACAGCGACATGCCGCGCGTGGCCAAGCTGCTGCCGATTCCGCGACGCTATGAAGCCCAGGGAGTCCAACGCTACGGTTTTCACGGTTTGTCCTACGCCTACCTCGTGGAAGAACTCGTGCGCCTCGGCGACCCGGCCGCAACGACTGGCCGGGTGATCCTCGCGCATCTCGGCAACGGTGCCAGCATGGCCGCCGTGCGCGATGGCAAAAGCATTGATACCAGCATGGGCTTCACGCCGACGGCGGGGTTGGTAATGAGCACCCGCACGGGCGATTTGGATCCGGGCCTCGCGCCGTATCTGGCGCGAACTGAACAGATCACGACCAGCCAATTCTACAAAATGGTCAACCACGAGTCCGGACTGCTCGGCGTTTCGGAAACCAGCTCCGATATGCGCGATTTGCTTGATCATGAAATGCAGGACGTGCGGGCGGCGGAAGCCGTGGCGCTGTTCTGTTATCAGGCGAAGAAGTGGATCGGCTCTTTTGCCGCTGCGCTCGGTGGACTGGACACACTCGTTTTCGCCGGCGGCATCGGCGAAAATGCGCCACTTGTCCGCTCACGGATCTGTGAGGGACTTGGCTTCCTCGGCATTGAACTTGATGACTCGCGCAACGCAGAGAGTGCGGCGGTCATTTCGACAGACTCCAGCCGGGTCACTGTTCGCATGATGAAGACGGACGAAGAACTGATGATCGCACGCTCAGTGTGCCGCACCCTCGGAATTTGTTATCGCATGCCTTGACGAATCACTATGACCGTTGTGCGGCAATTAATGCGTATAGCCTGCGTCGATTCAGCGAAGGAGCAAAAAGCTCGAACTGCTCGCAGTCAAAAAGTTTGAGTCCACCACCGCCGGCGGAGTGACTGGCAGCGTGACATTCTCGTCATCGCCGATCCGATCGAGAAGCGCGCGCCGGAAGCGATCAAAATGTTTCACGACATGGGACTCATGGTCATCCTCTGCACCGGCGACGACCGCAAGACTGCCGAGACCGTCGCCAGCAAACTCGGCATCGACAAAATTTCCGAGGAGGTCGCCCAGTAGGACAAACACGAGATCATGAGAAAGCTCCAAGCGGAAGGCGCGGTCGTTGTCAACGCACTGCGCCTGCGACGGGTGAGACTCAAGTAAGGCGTATTGGTCACGCCGCCCAGACACGCCGGTAATCTGCCGTGAAGCGCGTTCTTTCGCTGACTCCCGCCAGCTGATAAATTCCCCATCGGGCATGCGCATTCTGATCATCGAAGACGAAAAGAAGACGGCCGCTCATCTCCGCAAGGGATTGAGCGAGCACGGCTTTGTGGCGGACATAGCGCCCGATGGCGAGGAAGGGCTGTATCTCGCGCGCTCCGGCGATTACGCGCTGATCATCCTCGATGTGATGCTGCCGCAGCGTGACGGCTGGTCGATTCTCGCGGAACTCCGGCGTGGGAAGATGGCAACGCCGGTGCTTCTCCTCACCGCTCGCGACGGCGTGGAGGATCGCGTGCGCGGGCTGGAGCTGGGCGCGGACGATTATCTGGTGAAGCCGTATGCGTTTTCCGAACTGCTGGCACGAGCGCGGGCGATCCTGCGGCGCGGTCCAGCGCGACAGGATGATGAGATGCTTAAAATTGCCGACCTGGAAATCGACCCGCGCCGTCACCGGGCCGTGCGCGCCGGGCAGAATCTGCATCTTACTTCACGGGAGTTCGTGCTGTTGAGCTGCCTGGCACGTTCGGCGGGCGAGGTGGTCGCGCGCACGCGCATCGTCGAGCAGGTGTGGGACATTCATTTCGACACCGGCACGAATATGGTCGAGGCGGCGATGCGGCGGCTGCGCTCGAAGGTGGACGATCCGTTCGAGCCGCCGCTGATTCATACCGTGCGCGGGGTGGGCTATGTCCTCGAAGCGCGCTGACGGAGAAGGGCGGCGCGGGTGGTCGCTGGTCGCGCGCCTGGCGTTCTTCTACACGATCTCGGCGGCCGCCCTGCTGCTGGGCGCGATGCTCATTCTCTACGCGGCGGTCATCCGGCACATCGACGCGGAGGATCACGCCTACCTCCGCGACAAGCTGCGCGCCGCCCGCGCCGATCTCCTGGAAAAGAAGGCCGGCGCACAGCCGCTGCTCGCGGACGTGGTGCCGGCCGGCGACAGTGGTTACTTTGTCCGC
>JBGTNO010000163.1:0-4155 GCA_041743065.1 Chthoniobacterales bacterium | reverse complement strand
CCCAGCACCAGATCGAAGCCCCGTTCCGCGCGCGCCACCAGCGCCGGAATATCGCGCGGATCGTTCGCCCCGTCGGCCGCCAGGAAAACGTAGGCGTCCACCAGTTCCCCGGCCTCAGCCAGACGCGCGATGGCCGCCAGGCATCCGTGCCCATAGCCGCGCCGGGAGGTTTCGCCGACCAGCACGCCCAAGTTCCGGCAAATCTCCGCCGTCCTGTCGCGGGAACCGTTCACGCCCACCGCCACCGCATAGCGCTCCGCGGGCAGCACGGCCCGCAGTTCGGCGATGACACTCCCGATGGACTCCTCCTCGTCGCAAGCGGGAACGATCACGCCGAGGCGCCGCAGCGGTCCCGACCCGGAGGCGAAGGAGCGGGGTGGATGCGGCATGGCGGCTACGGCGAGACGGTTTCGCCGAGAACGATCGCGCCCTCAGCCACCGCACGCTTGCCCACCTTCGCCGAAACCGCAAACTGCAGCAGCCCCCCCACCTCCATCGATTTCACCGCCCGGAGCCGGATCACCTCCCCAGGCCGCGCCGACGCCGGAAACTTCATCTGCCGGATCGCCGTGAGAAAAAAAGATCGTTTCCGCTCCCGCTCACCCGCCGCGATGCCGGCCGTCTGCGCCAGCGCTTCGGTGAGGATGACCCCCGGCACGATCGGATTCCCCGGGAAATGGCCGTCAAAAAAGGGCGTGCTCAGAGGGAACTGACTCTCGCACAGCGCCGACTCCCCCGGCGAGACCTCGAGCACCTTTTGCGCGAAGATGAACGGCTCCCGATGGGGCAGCCCGTGAGAGATCGGATCGGTCATGCTTCGCGCTGCGACGGAGGGGCGCGCTCGTTATTCAGCCTTTGACGAAATAAACGAACTTCCAGCTCCCCCCCACCCGCGACACTCCCGCGTGATAGCCCGCCGTGCCGGGGCTCGGCGCGACCATGTAGTTCTCGAAGGGCACCCATTTTTCGTTCACCACCAGCGTCAGTTCCTCCCACAGCCCATTCTGATCCCAGAAGGCGAAGACGCCCGGCCCGCTCAAGTTCTGATCCAGATCGTAGCCGAAATTGGGCGTCATCATCGAGGCCAGCACCACCGCGTCCCGCTTGGCCACCGCCGCGCGCAACCGGCCCACGAAGGACTGGAACGACACGTCGCCCGAGCGGTCGGGCAGGTCCGGCCGGGTCGCGGCCGCCGGTTTTTCCTCCTTCTTTTTCTCGGTCGATTTGCAGGCGGGGAAGGAAACCGCCGCGGCGAGCAGGAGCGAGAGGATGGGAATAGAGCGAAGCGTCATGTGGAGGCAGAGGGTCAGTGTTGCAGGTTGCGCAGCGCGCATTGCACCGGATGAACCGCGAGGATGTAAATGAGATAACGCGCGAATTTTCCCCACGGCCACGGCGGGCTCACCGGCCGCACCCGGCCCGCGCGGATGGCCTCGAAGAGCGAGGCGGTCGAGCACGGACCCCCGGTCGTCACCAGCGAGTAGTGATCGCCGAAATAATCGAGCCGATGCGCATCCGAAGTGGCCAGCAACGGTTTCCCCGAGCTTGCGGCGAGCTCGACCGCCCGGCGGTTCAGGTTTAGCCCGCGGGTGTGGAAGTGGCAGTATTCGATTGCATCGAAGCAATCGAGGCAGTCGTGGATCCGCCGCCCGATGGAGCCCCCCGCGCGGAAAAAGGGATGGGGGGCGAAGATGAAAAGATCGTCTCCGTGCCGGGCTCGCAGCGTCCGCAGATCGGCCAGCGTCCGCACCTCGCCCACCTCCTCCTCCGTGAGATTCAGCACCACCACATCCGCCCCCTCCAGCCGCAGCTCGCCGCCGGTGATGAGGAGCAGGCCGAGATCCGCCGCCAATTTCGCCAGCTCCGGCCGCTGCAGCACATGCTGATGCAGCGTGATGGCGATGGCATCGTAGCCCAGCCGCGCGGCCTGCCGGATGAGATCCTGCGCGCTGTGCCGCACCACATCGTGCGGATCCTCCGCCGAGTGCAGGTGGAAATCGATTTTGTAGGTGCGCAGTTCTGCCTCCATTCAGCCCAAACGATGATGCACGATGCGTGCCGGGTGCCAAGAGCAGGCGGAGTAAGACAGATTGGCAATCTGTCGGGGGCGAGCGCCAGCGAGGCGGCAAGCGGGAGCCCGCCGCCTGCGCCCGGACAGGTTGCAAACCTGTCTTACGGTTGCGCGACGTTCCGGGCCCGCATTCAATCACACCCGGGATAGGCGCGCCGGGAAATTCCCCGTTCCCATCTGGCCGCTAGTGCGCTAGCTTCCCCGGCCTATGTCATTTCAGGAGCTTGGTTTATCAGACGACGTCCTCCACGGGGTCCAGTCCATGGGATTCGAGGATCCGACGCCGGTGCAGGCTCGCGCCATTCCGCTTATCCTGGAGGGAAAAGATGTCATCGCCTCGGCGCAGACGGGCACGGGGAAGACGGCGGCGTTTGCCCTGCCGGTGCTGAGCCGGATGGTGGAAAAGGGCAAGCTGCGCTGTCTGGTGCTCGAACCGACGCGCGAGCTGGCTTCGCAGGTCTTTGAGGCGTTTCGCGATTATGCGCGCTTCGGCAATCTGGATACGACGGTGATCTACGGCGGGGTTGGCTACGGGAAACAGCGCGAGGACATCGCGAATGGGGTGGATACGATCGTGGCGACGCCGGGGCGGCTGCTGGACCATTTGCAGGAAGGCACCATCAAGCTGGACGATCTGGAGGTGCTCATTCTCGATGAGGTGGACCGAATGCTGGACATGGGGTTTCTGCCCGATGTGCGCCGGATCATCCAGCAGTGCCCGAAAAACCGGCAGACGCTGTTTTTTTCCGCGACCATGCCGCCGGAGATCGCGGGCTTCAGTGAATGGGTGCTGCGCGATCCGGTGACGGTGGAGATCGGTATTCGCATGTCCACCGCCGAGACGGTGGCGCACGCGCTCTACCCGGTGGCGATGGATCAGAAATTCGAGCTGCTAGCCGCGCTGCTCAACCGGACCGAGTATCACAGTGTGCTCGTTTTCGCGCGGACGAAAGTCGGGGCCGACATGATCGCGAACCGGCTCGACCAGGAGAACCATTCCGTCACCGTGATGCACTCCAACCGCTCGCAATCCGAGCGGGAAGAGGCGTTGCAGGGTTTCAAGTCGAACAAATACGAGGTGATGGTGGCCACGGATATCGCCTCGCGCGGTATCGATGTGGCGAACGTGAGCCACGTGATCAACTACGACGTGCCGCAGCATCCGGAGGATTACGTGCATCGGATCGGGCGCACTGGCCGGGCTCAGGCGGAGGGCGACGCGTTCACCCTTTTCACGGCCGAGGATCTCGATCACGTGAAGGCGATCGAGCGTTTCATCGACCAGAAGATCAAGCGCGAGAAGCTGGCTGGTTTTCCCTACAAATACACCGCGCTCTTCAATGAGGATTCCATCGCGCCGGGCGGACCGAAGGGTTCGCGGCACCGCGGCGGCTACAGCTACGGCACGCGCAAGCGCCGGTAGGGCGGGCGCGGGCCCGGAAAGGGCGGGAAGAGGAGATCCGCTATGGCGCGAGCCGCGATGTGATGGACGTGGCGCCGGCGTTTGAGGGCGGAATTTTAAAACCCTGAACGTCCGTCGTCGCACGAATGCGATTTGCCACCAACGGCCGCTGGGGCTAAGTCTGGCCCGTGACTGACAAGGAGAAACTGGCAATCGGCCTCACCGCCTCGGTGGTGGTCCATTTGCTCCTGCTCCTGATCATGGTGACGTGGTCGGTCTTTAAGCCGGACGAGGTCGCGGAGGAAGCGCCGCCCGCGGAAGAGGCCCCGCTCGAGCTGATCCTGGATCCGCGGTTGGCCGAGCAGCTCCAGGCCATTGCCGCGCCCACGCCCGAACGGAGGATGCTCGACACCGATGGGTTGACCGAGACGGAGGAAGCGCCGGAGAACGCCCTTTTCGAATCGGACATCAATTCCCGCGCCGCCAGCGATCTGCCCGCCAGGGGCGACGCGCCCGCGCCTTCGCAGGAGGGCAAGGAGCGCGAATATCCTCGTTTCAAGAATACGGCCGCCGCCGATGGCCCGGTGGACGTGCCGGCGGGCGTGGCCTCTCTGCCATCGGTCTCAACCCCGGCGCAGGCACGGAAGGAGGAAACGGCGGAGCCGACCCCGACGCCTCGCCC
>JBGTNO010000162.1:0-3086 GCA_041743065.1 Chthoniobacterales bacterium | reverse complement strand
GGCAACGGCCGCATCGGCGGCACCGGCACGGGCAGCGGAAACGGCGGCGGCGGCAAGTGGGGCGCCTATGCCGCGCAGGTCCAGTCGCAGATCGCTTCGGCACTGCGGAGCGATTCAGAAACGCGGGCCGCCGATCTGCGGATCACGGTGAAAGTGTGGCCGGACACCACCGGGCGCATCACCCGCGCGCAGCTCGTCGGATCCAGCGGCGATCCGGCGACGGATCGCGCCATCGAGCGGGTGCTGACCTCCACCCGCCTGAGCCAGCCTCCACCCGCCGACATGCCTTCACCGATCAACCTGCGCATCACCGCGCGCCGACCGAGCCAGACTTGAGCCGGTTCTCTCTCTTCATGTTCCTTCGCCATTCCCACTTCCTGCCGGTGATTGCCGGGCTAGCCATCGCGGCGCTGGCCTGTCATCTGCCCCCGCGCGCGATGGCCATCGATTTCACGGTGGATGGAACCGACCTGCTGGCGGCGAGTGATTCGCTGCCCGCCGATCCGAGCGGTGTCGAGGATCTGCTGCCGCCCGCGACCGAGGTGACACCTCCTCCGAGGTCGCGCAATGCGATGGTCAACCTTATCAACCGACTGGTCGAACGCGGCGTGCTGGGCAAGGCGGACGGCAGCGAGCTGATCCTGCAGGCGGAAGAAGACGCGGATGTCGCCCGGAACGAAGCGGCCGCGGCCGGTCAGGTAGCCGCGCAGCAGGTGGTGGCTTCCATCACGCCGCCCTCCGAGCTCCCTGCCGTGGACGATGGCTCGGTGCGCGTGACCTATATTCCCGAATATGTCAAAGCGCAGATCCGCGAGGAAATCGCCCAGGAAGTCATGACCCAGGCGCGGGAGGAAGACTGGACCGGGGCCGGGGAACTGCCCGAGTGGGTCACAAGGGTGAAGATCGGCGGCGATGTGCGCTTTCGCCATGAAGGTATTTACTACCCCGACGGCAATGACAACACCGGCGCTTTCCCCGACTTCAATGCCATCAATACCGGTTCGCCCTTCGATGTGGCCGGGAACGTCTTTTCGCCCCAGTTGAACGCCGACCAAGATCGCCAGCGATTCCGGTTGCGGGTGCGACTGGGCATCGAAGCCAATCTGGGCGAGGGATTCACGGCGGGCATGCGCATCGCCACCGGTTCCGATAACTCGCCGGTTTCGACCAATCAAAGTCTCGGCTCCACCTTCAATGGCCAGGGCGGCAACTTTAGCAAATACGCCATCTGGCTCGATCGCGGATTTATCAAGTATCAGGCCGGGGCCGGGGTGAATAAAAACCTGTCGCTGCTCTTCGGGCGTTTTGAGAACCCGTTTTTCTCCACCGAAATCATTTGGGACGACGATCTGGGCTTCGACGGTCTGGCGGCCACGGCTCGCTATGAATTGAAGGAAGGCGTCACCGCCTTCGGCGCGGCCGGTGCTTTCCCGGTTTATAATACGAGTCTCAATTTCTCGAGCAACCGGCCCGACAAATTCCCGAGCGACGACAAATATCTCTACGGCGGGCAGCTCGGGGTGGACTGGCAGATCAGCAAAGACTTCAATCTAAAGGTAGCTACCGCCTATTACTACTTCGACAATGTGCGCGGAGAGCTTTCCGATCCCTACACTCCGCTGACCGCTTCGGACGCCGGCAACACCGACAATACGCGTCCGTCCTTTGCGCAGAAAGGCAACACCTACCGGCCGTTGCGCAATATCGTGGCTTCGCCGCTCAATAATTTCGGGACGACCAACCAGTTCCAGTATTTCGGACTGGCCTCCAGCTACCGCATCCTGGCGCTGACGGGTCAGTTGAACTACACGCGCTTTGAGCCGGTGACGCTTTCGCTTTATGGCGAGTATCTCAACAACCTGGCTTTCGACAGTTCGGCGGTTAACGACGTGGCCGTGAACAACCGCGGGCCGGTCAGCGGGCTGAACGGCATCGGCACCTATGAAGGCGGCAACACTGCCTATGTGGTCGGATTCCGGATTGGCGCGCCCAAGCTGCGGGAGCGCTGGGACTGGAACGTCGGGGTCAATTATCGTTACGTGGAGTCCGACGCGGTCATCGACGGCTTCGCCGATTCCGATTTCGGCGGAGGCGGCACCAATCTGAAGGGCTATTCGGTCTATGGATCGCTCGCGCTCGGCGAGAATGTCTATTTGAGTCTCCGCTGGCTGAGCGCCAGCGCCATTGCCGGACCGCCTTTCGAGAACGACATCCTGCAGCTCGATCTCGGAGCCAAGTTTTAACCAAATGACTAGACACATTATCTGCCTGATTTTGCTGGCCGTCGGCGGATCGCTTCGGGCCCAGCAGGAAGCCTCGCCGGAGATGAAACTGCGCGAAGCCCTCCGCAACACGACGCTGCAACTGCGCGACGCCCAGAACAGCCTGGCCGTGCTGGAAGCGGAAAAAGCCGAGAACGAGCAGAAGGTCGCGGACATGACCGATCAGCTCGAAAAGGCGACCCAAGAAAACACCGAAGCGCTGTCCGCGGCGGAAGAAAACGCCGGCAAACTGACCACCCAGAACGAGCGGCTGGAAGCGCAACTGGAGGAATTCCGGCTGGCTCTGGTGAAATGGAAACGCGCCTATAATGAAGTCGCCGAAGTGGCCCGGACCAAGGAGGCCGAGCGCGCCACCGCCGCCTCGCAATCGATCCTGCTGCAGCGCCGGGTGGATGACGCCACCGCGAAGAACCGCGAAATGTATAAAGTCGGCCGGGAAATTCTGAACCGCTACGAAAAGTTCAATCTCGGCGATGCCCTGCTGGCGAAGGAGCCCTTTGTCGGCACCACGCGGGTGAAAATCCAAAACCTCATGCAGGACTATCGCGACGATCTGGCCGATCAGCGGGTCGAGCCGGTCCAGCCTAAATAACATTATGAAAAAAACATCCATCACTAGACATCTCCTCGCGGCGCAGGCCGCGTTACTGCTAGGCATTAACAGTCTGCCGGCCGCCGAAGTGGTCGCGCGAGTAGGCGATCTCCAGATCGACCGCAGCGAAGTCGCCTCCGCGCTCGAGATTCTCCCCGAAGCGGACCGCACGGCATTGCAAAAAAACCCCGCCAGGCTGAGTCAGTATGTCC
>JBGTNO010000161.1:0-2001 GCA_041743065.1 Chthoniobacterales bacterium | reverse complement strand
GTAGTCGCCCACGCCGTCGCGCCCCGGCTCGAGGGCGCCGCACAGGAAGGCGACGTTCACAGCGAGGAAGCGCGCCGGCCCCAGCGCCCGGTGGCCATGTTGACGAACCACTTGCTGAGCGGGGGCATCTCGGTTTTCCAGCGTTCGTCCAGCTCGATGGGCCGGTCCTCGAACTTCATCGGATTTCCGGAAATATCGTGCTTGGTGTAGCCGCGGAAGCGGTCGATCGCCTCGGGAAACGGATCGATCCCCAGGAAATCCCACAGCCGCCCGATGGTGTGCTCCGGGTGGCCGGCCAGATCCTCGTAGCGCAGCTTGAGCGAGCGGTGATGCGGCAGCATCTGGCGATAGACGCGCTGGGCAAGATGGTTCTCGATCCGCCAGCGGATCGTCTTGCGGATGGTCTGCTCCAACTGGTTGACGCCATGATGCCGGATCATCGAATAAACGAAAGCCCGCGGATCTTTGACCAGGTGAATGATGCGGATGCGGAAAAGGCCGGAAGCGATCAGGGCATTGCAGCGGTAGAGATCCTTCGAGCTGTCGATCAGCGACACGAGGCCGGGTTTGTGCTGTTCGGCGACCTCGCCGCCGATCGCCTGGAACAGGCGCAGATTGGCCTCGCCGTAACTTTTCACCCAGTCGGCCCGCTGGGGTGACAGGGCGATCTGGCCGAGCCCGCGGGCTTCTCCCGGCAGGAAGACGCGGCCGTGCGGATGCCGCGAGCGGTAGTGGCCGATGAGGGCCAGCTCTTCCGGAGTGAGGCAGGCGCGGGAGAGAGCTTCTTCCCAGAACGGACACTGGCTGACCGGTTCGCCGCAGCCGCAGGGCTGATGCTTCTCGCGCAGATCGCGGGGCAGAAGCTGCACCTCGCCCGCGGACCAGAGCTGCGGATGGCTGCCGAGCAGCATCTCGAGCAGGGTGGAGCCGGAGCGTCCCGAGCTGAGGATAAACGTGATACGGGAGGAGGAATCGGACTGCATGGGAGCTGCGGGCGAGTCTAGGCGCATCCGGAGGAATCGGCCAAGCGGAGAGGTGCGCGCGGCGGCTAGAGATATCCGTACGCTCCCAGCTCTTCCCCGGCCAAGGCGGTGGCGCGGTCGATCTCTCCGGGCTCGCGCCGGCGGTGAATGCCGACCGATCCCTGCCGGGCGCGCCGCACCTGGCGGTCGATGCGGGGATTCATCCGCGCGCCGATATGATCGAGCACGCGCCCGATCTCCTGGCGCGGATTCGCGGTGAGATTTTCGTAGCGGATTTCGAGGATCCGGCCCCCCGCGCGGATCCCGTCTTCATTCAAAAACCGCTGCATGCCCCGCATCATGGCCTGCCACATCCAGACGCAGCGGATGTAGGGACTGGCGGCGGCAAATTCCTCCTCGCGCCCCTCCGCCACCCACCAGGGAATGAAGAGCGGGCCGCGCTGCCGGCCGACCGGTCCTTCGGGAAAATTGGCGTCCCGCATCGATTCGTCGGTGAAGGTGTCGTAGCTTCGCACCAGCGAGTCGGCGCAGTCGCGTCCGTCGCGCACGATGTGGATGAGGCGCGTATCCTCAAAGGTGTCGTAGGCGAAGCGCGGCGAGAAGACGAGGTAGGGTTCCTTGTAAATCAGATGCTCGTACTGACGCCGCTTCCGCCATGCCTGGGTGAGTTCCGGCAGCCCGCAGCGCCCGCTGATATATTTGTGCAGGGTGAGGAAGCGCGAGTGGCGGGCGTGATCCAGGAAGTTCTCCAGCGAATGGCGGAAACCGTAGCGCAGGGCGGCGGTGGCCGAGTCTTCCAGCCCCGCGCCGACCAGATGCGGCACGGAGACGGGGAGGTGGTTGCCGATCAGCATCTCGGAGTGATCGACCGCGCCCAGAACTTTGGAGAGAAAGGTGGTCCCGGAGCGGGGACAGCCTAGAACGATGGTGTGTTTCATAAAGGATCAGGCGCGGCGGAGGCATCGTCCCACCGCCGCGCCGAGGGCCAGGTCCAGCCGGGCCCGGCGCAGGGCCGCGG
>JBGTNO010000160.1:0-3844 GCA_041743065.1 Chthoniobacterales bacterium | reverse complement strand
GTCGCGCGGTGACCTGGCTGGCCCTGCTGCTCTTTGGCGGGGCGGGGGCGTTTTTCTTCGTGCGCGCGGCAGCGAAGGCGGAACCGGGCGCTGCGGACGGCATCGCCTGGCGAGCCTTCACGCCGGAGGCGTTGGCGGAGGCCCGGAGTTCGGGGCGGCCGGTGTTTATCGATTTCACGGCCGACTGGTGCGTGAATTGCAAATGGAACGAGAAAGTGGTGATCGAGTCTGAGCCGGTGCGGAAGGCTTTTGCCGAGCGTGAGGTCATTCCGATCCAGGCCGACTGGACGAATGGCGATCCGGTCATCACCGATTTGCTGAAGTCATTCGGGCGGGCCGGCGTGCCCGTGTATGTTCTTTATCCGGCGGGAGCTGATTCCCAGCCGGTGGTTTTGCCGGAGATTCTGACTCAGGCGGGTCTGCTGCAGGCCCTGGAAAACCTGCCTCCCGCGACAGCCGGCTCCCCCCTTACAATCGAATAACGGTTCTATGAAACCGATCCTCGCCCTCTCCACCGCCATCCTCCTGGCTATATCGGCCAGCGCTTTCGCCGAAGCCAAGGTCGGCGAAAAAGCCCCCGCCTTCACCCTCTCGGACATCAACGGAAAAGAGCATTCGCTGAAAGATTTCGCCGGAAAATACGTCGTGCTGGAGTGGATTAACCACGAGTGCCCTTTTGTGAAGAAACACTACTCCAGCGGCAACATGCAGAAGCTGCAGAAAGAGTACACCGCCAAGGATGTGGTGTGGCTTTCCATCTGCTCGTCCGCCGAAGGCAAGCAGGGCCATTTCACCGCCGACAAGTGGAAGGAAATCGGAGCCGAAAAAGACGCCGCGCCCACCGCGGTGTTGCTCGATGAAAGCGGCCAGGTCGGCCAGTCCTATGGTGCCAGGACGACACCCGACATGTTCGTGATCGATCCCGAGGGCCAGCTCATCTACTCCGGGGCGATCGACAGCATCGCCTCCGCCGACACCGACGATGTCGCCAAGGCCGATAATTACGTGAAGGCCGCACTCGATTCCGCCATGGCCGGCGAAGCGGTGAAGGCGGCGACCACCAAGTCCTACGGCTGTTCGGTGAAATACTGAGCTGTCCTCGCGCCCGCGATTTGCACCAAAGCCGCGGGCACCGTGCCCGCGGCTTTTTTTGGCCGCCATGGGCGCTACAGCCCGAAGTAGAAGGAGAGCTTGGTCAGGAAACCCCGGGCGTATTCCTGTTTGCGGGAGGCTTTGTCGAGGTTGGGAACCTGGCTCAGGGTCTCTTCATTCTGAAGGCGGCGTTCGGCCAGAAGATCGCCCAGCGCGGTGAGGAGATCGGGATTCTCCTCGAGGACGTCGCGGAAGGCCGGCTTCTGGATTTCCAGAACTTCGCAGTCCTCCCGGGCGGTGACGGTGGCGCTCCGGTTCTCGCCGGTCAGCAGCGACATTTCTCCGAAGCAATCCCCGCTGGTGAGCGAGCCCACGCTGGCCTTGCCGCCGCTGGAGGTGCTGACGCTCACCTCGGCCTCGCCGGCGAGCAGGATAAACATCGACTCACCCGGAGTCCCTTCTTCGATAATGACTTCCTCGCGACCGAAGCAAAGGGTCCGGGCGGAGGCGACGAGGTGGCGGAGAGGCCCTTCTTCCAGCGAAAGGAAGAGCGGCTGAGCCCGCAGCGCCCGCAACGCCTCGGCGCGCGGTTCGGCCGGCTTCCCGCGCGGCGCGATCTGCAAGGTGCGGATGGGGAAGGGAATGGTGAGGCCGGCTCGCCGCAGCTCGTACCAGACGGATGTGTAGATGCCGTCGCGGGTGGAGTTAAAGAGCCGGTGATCCTCCATGTAAAATTTGATTTGGTAGATCACCGCCGAGTCTCCGAATTCCTTCAGATAGGCCCGGGGCGCCGGGGTGGTGAGGACGCCGGGAGTATTCTGCGCGGCGTGGACCAGGATATCTTTCACCAGGTTCGGAGCGGCTCCGTATTCGAGGCCGACCTCGAGGCGGATGGCGTGAGCCCGCGCGGGCGCAGTCAGGTTCACGATCGTCGTCTTGGTGATCGTGCTGTTGGGAATCTCCAGCATGATGTCGTCGTTCGTTTTCAGCCGGATGGCGCGCCAGTTGATATCGATGACCTGCCCGTAATCCTCGTCCACCTTCAGCCAGTCGCCGGGGCGGAACGGCCGGCCGATCTCGAGCGCGATGCCGGAAATGACATTGCCGAGCAGATCCTGCAGCGCGAGACCGAGGATGATCGCCGCGATGCCCGAGCCCGCGAGCACCCCCGGCATTCCCCTGTCATAGAGGCCCCAGGCGATGGCGAGCACCGCCGCCACGGTGACGAGGAGCGCCACCACCTCGCGCAGAAAGCGGGGCGCCTCCAGCCCTTTTCTCCGGCGGAAGTAGCCGTCCCAATAAAACCGGCTGAACACCGCCAGCCCGAAGAGCGTGCCGAGAAAGAGCAGCACCGCCTTCATTTCCCGGCGCGCGTTCAACCGCCCGAGTTCGAAAAACGAATCGGTCCACAGCATCGGCAGGTAGAGCGCCAGCACGATGCAGAGCAACTGGTAGAAAAACCCGAGCGGAATCCGCAGCCACCGCTTCATCCAGCGGCCGAGCGCGACCAGCGTCAGGTAGATCAGCGGACACGCCAGGAAAAAGGGGAGATATTCCGCGGTCATCGGCTCCCGTTTTAGCCTCGGGCGCCCGGGGGGACAATCCCGGAACCGCGCTCAACAATTTCGTTTTCGAAATGACGGGCTTCGCTTAAAAGGAAGCATGAGTTTCAATCGTATTGGTCTGGCTTGGCTGCTGGTGGCGGTGGTGCGGGTCGCCGCTTACGGGGATGCGGTCATCCTCCCGAGCGGCGAACGCGTGGAGGGAAAAATCGTGCGCGAGAACGGGGACGCGGTGGTGATCGAGGTGCCGGTCAGCTCCGGCATCATCGATACCCGCACTTATCAGAAGTCCGAGATTAAATCGGTGGAAAAGGAATCGGCCGATCAGATCGCCTATCAAGAGGTCGCCACTCTCAAGCCGGGCGAGGAGTCTTTCATGCCGTCGGATTACGACCGGATGATCGCTCAGCTACGCGCGTTCAAGCGGCGTTTCCCCTCCAGTTCCTTTCTGCCCGTCATCGAGGGAAATATCCAGGCCCTCACCGAAGAGCAGCGGAAAGTGGAGGAGGGCACCGTCAAGCTCAACGGAAAATGGCTGTCCGCCGCCGAGGTCCAGAAAAACCGTTATCAGATCGAGGCGCGCTCGCTGTATGGACAGATGTCGGAGCGTGCCCAGGCCGGTGAATATATGGCCGCGCTGAACGCCTTCGATGCCATCGAGAAGCAGTATCCCAACTCCTCGAGCTATCCCGAAGCGATCCTGCTGGCCCGGCGGCTGATCCCGGCCCTCACCGCCGATCTCGCGCGGAAAAAAGCCATCGCCGCCCGCGATGAAGAGCAGCGGCAGAAGGGTGTCGAGATCACTTCCGAACCCAAAAAATCGCAGCTCATCGCCGCCTACGAGTCCGAGCAAGCTCAGTTCAAGAGCCTGGTGGAAGAAGCCACCGCCGCCAAAATCAAGTGGCCCCCATTTATCCCGCGCAGCCCGGACAGCGTCGAGGCCGTGGAAAAGACCATCACCGCCGAGCAGACCCGGTTGGCCGGCCTGGATGTGACCGGCATGCAGCATTCGCTGGCCGCGGTCAATCGCGCCGAAACTGCGCTGGCGAGAAGTGATCTTGAAACCACCCGTCAGTCGATCGAGGCCGCCCGGAGTGACTGGCCAACCAGTGAGGCGCTTAAAAATGTGGAGGAGGATCTGAAAGCCCGGGAGGCGGAAAGGGCCGCCGCCGAGGCGGAAAAAAAGGCCG
>JBGTNO010000159.1:0-5950 GCA_041743065.1 Chthoniobacterales bacterium | reverse complement strand
GCAGCTTCTTCGCGGCGCCCTTTTGCAGTTCCCGCACCCAGAGCCACTTGGGCGCTCCGTGTTCGAGGTAGTAGTCCTGCCCCGCGCCGGTCCGCGCGAAGCCGGCGGTCGCTCCCAGCTTGCTCCAGCCGCTGACCTTGTAGGCCGTGCCTTGATAGAGCTGCGGATCGACGAAGCTCTCCACCATCGCGATCGGATGGCCCCAGCGCTCCTGCCAGTCCTCGCTCAAGCGCCCGAGCATCAGCTTCATGAAGCGGCTGATCAGATTCGGATAGTGGCATTTCGGGAGGATGAGCAGCCGGGTGTTGTTGGTCAGCAGCGAGAGGCGCCTTCGCCGCTGCTCATCCTCCCAGCCAATGAAACGGTCGCGCGCGCGCAGATGCAGCGCGGGCGCGGCCCACAGCGCCAGTCCCAGCCACTCGCCCTGGCACGTGGCGACATAGCGCAGTTGTTCGCCGACCGCCGCCGCAGAGTGCAGATAGTGATGCTCGACCAGCAGCGCGTCAAAGCGAGGCTGTTCCTCGACGCGCACCAGGGCGCACGCTCAGGTGATCCAGGACATGTTGTTCGTCCGGGGCCGGACGCCGATATTGAGATTTAATTTTTCCCATGCGCCTTTCTTCAAGCAGAGAGGCGAAAGGATGTCCCGCATTAAATGCGATGCCCCTCGCCTTCAGGCACTTCCAGCATCAGAAAAATCCGCCCTACTCTTCACCGGATGAATCCGGCCCGGCGAATGGCGGCCAGCGGCGGGGCGGCGAGAGGGCCGGCTTTTCCCGCTCGCTTCAAGTGCCTCGCCGAATAGCTTGTCAGCCGCTGCCGAAATCGCTAACAAGCGCCCATGTTTCGTCCCACCCTCCTTTCTCTTTCCCTCCTCTTCGTCCTTGGCGCCCCGGCACACGCTCAGCGCGAGCTGAAGAGCGGCACCACCACCATCTATTTCGAGAACGACCTCTTCACCGGCACGGATCGCTATTACACCAACGGAGCCAAGGTGAGCTGGACTTCGCCCAACCTCGAAAAGTTCCGCGATGAAAATCGCGCCCGCTTTCTGCTTCCCGTCATTGATCTGCTGCCTTTTGTCAACGCGCCCGGCTACCAGCGCAACGTCGGCTTCTCCCTCGGGCAAAACATTTACACCCCGGATGACACCGAGAGCGAAAAACTGGTGGTCCATGATCGCCCGTATGCCGGCTGGCTCTATCTCGGCTTCTCGCTGGCGCGGAAAAACGTCCGCTTCCGCGATGAATTCGGCTTCACCGTCGGCGTCGTCGGGCCCTGGTCGTTTGCCCAGGACGCCCAGCGCCTGGTGCACGCGGCCCGTGACCTGGAAATCCCCAGGGGCTGGCAGCACCAGCTCGACAATGAAGTCGGCGTCGTCCTGACCTATCAGCACACCCGGCGGTTTGTGCTGCTGGGCGACCGGAGCGGATTCGGCCTCGAGGTGCTGCCCTATCTAGGCGGAGCGCTGGGCAACGTTTACACGCAAGCGGCCGCGGGATCGGAGTTGCGCATGGGCCTGAACCTGCCGGACGACTTCGGCACTCCGGTGATCGGGCCGGCCGACAGCACGCCCTCCCCGGTGGAAGGCCGGGAGCAGGAACGCCGCTCGCGCTTCGACCTCGGCCTGTATCTGTTTGCCCGGGCGGAGGGCCGGCTGGTCGCGCGGAATATCTTCCTCGATGGCAACACCTTTTCCGACAGCCATTCCGTCGATAAAAAGATCGGCGTCGCCGATCTCTCCGTGGGAGCTTCCCTGAACTATAAAAACTCGAAGATCACCTACGCGGTGGTCTATCGGACCGAGGAATACACCACGCAGAACGGCGCGCAGATCTTCGGGTCGGTGACGCTGAACTTCGCCTTCTGAGCGCGCCCTCGCGCCTCGCGCAAGCGGTTGCGAAATGAGAGGCGGGGGCGGGAATCGAACCCGCGAATAGAGTATGCACACTGCCGCAGCTGATCGGCTGCTCGGAGATCCGCTTTTTCCGGCTGTCGGCTTCGCCGCGCTTCATCGCTGGGGTCGGCTTGATCACGGGTGGACTCTACGCCTTTTTTTGTGCTTGCGGGACAAATGAAGGCACGATTTCGCCGCACCCTTACAAGTCATCGGGGTTGAGTCCTGTGCGCTTCGCGAGTCTTGCGAGCATCTTTGGCCCAATTTCGGCTCCGTCGTGAAAGGCAAAGACAAAATTAGGCCATCCCTCTCGCTGAGTGTGCGATGCGAGCCCGCCCGCCTGATTTGTTGCCAGCCAATCTGCGTCAAGCCCGTAAGACTTTACGCGCCTTGCACGATGGCCAAACGCTCACACAGGCTGATAGATGAAAGAACCGGATAGTTCCGGAACGTCACAACCGTTTTCCACTCGATCAGCCAGGATACGAAGCGCCAAGCTCTCGACAGCTCAAGCAGCGTCGTCTCGCGTGCTGCCATACACCATTGCGCCAGGAAGAGCGGGAATTTCAGCAATCCATCGCCCATCTTCTTCGCGATCGAACTCAATGGTAAAAGTCGTCATGAATACTTGGTAACTTAAGTAGGAACGAATCATACCGGGTGTGGCCCGTCAACGGTCTAATCCCTTGGGGGGGGAAGACAGCAAAATAGGTGCCACCGTTTTTCCTGACCGTAAGACATGTAAGGGGGAGGCGGGGGCGGGAATCGAACCCGCGAATAGAGGTTTTGCAGACCCCGGCCTTACCACTTGGCTACCCCGCCGACATTGAGCCGCCCCGAATAAACCGCTTCGCCGACGCGAATGCAAGCCCGCCGCCCACGAATCTCATTCCAACTGGATGGGCGGGGCGACCATCGAGGTGCGCGCGCCGCGGCTGAGCGTGCCTTCCGTCTCGTCGATGGAGGAGACCAGGCCACCGGTGAAGATAATCGCCCGCCGCCCCACCGGTTCCTTCACGTAAATGTAGCTCACCACCGTGTGGCCAGACTGATCGAGGCTGGTCACCTGCCGCGGCACCCGCTCGTAGGTGATGTATTCCCACACCTCGTCCCGACCGCTCCGGTCGGTGCGGGAGGACTTTTTCTGCGGTTTGCCGATACTGCCGAGCACCTCCACCGGCGTCATGTTTATCGCCACTTCGTGCCGCGCCACAAACTCGGCCACCAGCGCCGCGCGCTTCGCGCTGGCTTCCAGGTTTTTGACGAAATCCCTGGAGAGCGGAGACAGACTGCTTCGCCGCATCCAGCCGACCACCCCACCTTGCTGCGCCCGGCCGCGCACGCGACAGGCGTCGCCCTTGATCGCCTGCAGCTCGACCTGCTGCCCTTTCGGAATCGTCCCCAGATAGCGACCCAGATCGGACTCGTAGAAAATGGCGCTGCTCTCCAGCGCCTGGAGGCGGATGGGCCTGGGCAGATGCTCCTCCAGATAAATGGCCCCTTCTTCCCGGATGACCGGCGCCGCGGCGGCCCATCCGCCGAGAGTGCGGAGAAGAAGGAGGAAGCAGATCAACTTCACCATCGCATCCTAACCGATTGCTTCGAAAAGGCGAAAACTGTTTCAGCCTCGAACCGTGCCCTCCTACTTCATCCGCGCCACGGCCCGATGCCGCGGGCAGCTCACCAGGTGATCGTTCACCATCCCCGTCGCCTGCATGTGCGCGTAGATGATCGTCGAGCCGACGAACTTGAATCCGCGCCGCTTCAGGTCCCTGCTCCAGGCGTCCGACACCTCCGAGCGAGCCGGCACCTGATCGAGCGACTCCCAGCGGTTCTGGATCGGCCTCCCATCCACGAAACTCCACGCGTAGTCCGCGAAACTCCCCCGCTCTTCCTGGACCGCCAGAAACGCCCGCGCGTTCCCGATGGCCGCCGCGATCTTGAGCCGATTCCGCACGATCCCCACATCGCCCAACAGCCGCGCCACCTCTTTCTCGCCAAATCGCGCCACCTTCTCCGGATCGAAATTCGCAAACGCCGCCCGATAATTCTCCCGCTTCTTCAGGATGGTGATCCAGCTCAGCCCGGCCTGCGCTCCTTCCAGAATCAGGAACTCGAAGAGCGTCCGATCCTCGCGCATCGGCACGCCCCACTCTTCGTCGTGGTATTTCTCATCGAGCGGCGTCGTGGCCCAGGGGCAGCGTGGCATTTTCCCAGCCTATTCCCCAAACCCCGCTCGCCGACAGATCAAAATCGAGCCGTTTTCCGCCCGCGCCGATTCAGCTGGCCCCCGGAATTTTCGCCCTTTAACCATCCCATTGGCTAAAGAATCATGGCAGTGCACCGGTTAAAGAGCGCCCGAGAGTAGGCGCGTGACCTCCAGTCCTCCCTCGACCCTCCCGAAATCGCCCTCTGAGCGAACTCGCCTCGGAGGTCCGCTCCATTCAGCCCCGAAGAGCCGGGATGAACTGGGGACGGTTTTCCGGCGCGACCACCCTCCACCGCCAGGCACCGCCAGGAGCGGTGATAGATCGGCGCTGGCCAGGGCCGCCGCGAAACCTTTACCATTCTCTCCGCCTCGCCGGGCTCACCATTTCCATTCCATGCCTGATTCCAACTTCCTCCGCGGCGCCCGCGTCTATCTTTCCGGGCCCATGGATTTCGTCGCCTCGCGCGCGGATGAAAAGAAAACCGGCTGGCGCAACCGCGTGGGCGAGTTTCTCCGGCATCTGGAGGCGACGGTGTTCGATCCGTGGCTGAAGCCGTCGGTGCGCGGGCTGGAGGAGTATGGGTTGGAGGACATCAACACGATCGATACGCGGGAATCGTGGACCTTCGAGCCGGGCGAGGAGGGCGAACGGGCGCGGGCGGCCTGCGCGGCCCAGTTCTGGGAGACGCTGCACATCGATCTGCGCATGGTCGATACGAGCGACTTCACCATCGCCTACTGCCCCACCAATATTTACAGCGTGGGCACGGTGCACGAGTTCGTGCTCTCGCGGCAGCAGTGGAAACCGGTGCTGTTCGTGAGTCCCACGGTCACCTTCCCGGCGCTGGACCGGCTGCGCGCGCATCTGGCGCGGGACGCAGAGGGCTTGGAGCTGGTGGAAGAGCTGGCCCGCCAGGTGCCGATCAAGGAAAACCCGCACGGCATTCCGAGCCTCTGGTACATGCCGCTGATCGGCGGCTCCACCTTTTTCGATGGCTTCGGCTTCGCGGATTACGCCGGGAAGTTTGGCTGGGCCCGCATTCCGATGGATGAGCAGGAGGAGCGCCATCCGCCGCGCCATCCCCTGCTCCCCTACCTCGATCGCCTCGTCCGCGAAGTGCCGCCGCGCTGGGACGATAAGCTGCGGAAGTTCGTCACCAACGACGATTGGCTGCTCTGGGAGCTGGAGCAAGTCCGCTCGGAATAGCTAGTTCGGCGGCAGATCGTCCGCCACCCGCCCCTGCGAGAAAACGGCCAGCCCCACCATCGCGCAAACGGTGGCTCCGCTGAGCACGGCAGTCGGCGCGCCGATCCACCCCGCCAGCGCTCCGGCCATCAGACTGCCCACCGAACTCATGCCCAGAAAACTCAGCGAATAAAGCCCCATGATCCGCCCGCGCAAGTGGTCCGGCGAACGGAGCTGGGTCGCAGTATTAGCCGTAGCCAGAAAGCCGATCATGCAGAAGCCGCCCAGCCCCAGCCAGACGCAGGAAAGCCAGAAGTGGCGGGAAAGCGCGAAGGCCGCCAGAAAAAGGCACGTCCCCAGCAGGCCGGTGTAGATCATCCCCCGCCGGGAAAAGCGGCGTCCGACAGTGGCGAGAGCGAGCCCGCCCAGCAAGGCGCCGAAGCCGTTCGCCGCCATGAGCAGGCCGAAGCTGGTGGCGTCGCCGCCCAGGATGTCCTTGGCAAAAACGGGAATCAGCACGGCATAGCTCGCGCCAAACAGGCTGAAGGTGGAAACGAGGATCATCACATTACGCAGCGGCCGATGTTTCCTCACATAGCCGAAGGCCTCCCCGATCGCCTGGGCAAAGGGCGCGCGCGCGGCCGGCGCGGCCGGCTCG
>JBGTNO010000158.1:0-15938 GCA_041743065.1 Chthoniobacterales bacterium | reverse complement strand
GGTCCCGGTGCTGGCGGGCGCGGTCCCGGGGGCCAATCCGCTGGTTTATCCGGACGATGCGCCCGCCATTCTCGCCCGCGCGGCCATGATGATCGATGCGCGGACGGGAGTGACGCTCTATTATAAGAATCCGGATCTGCGGGTGGGCCCGGCCAGCACGCAGAAGCTACTGACGGCACTGACTTTGCTGGACGATTGCGATCTGGATGGAACGATCACGGTGGCGGCTTCGGATACCTACGTCGAACCGTCGCGGCTGGGCTTGCGGGCTGGTGATTCCTACCGCCGCCGGGATTTGCTGAACGCCATGATGGTCAAAAGTTCCAACGATGCGGCCAATGTGCTGGCGCGGACCTGCGCGGGGTCGATCCCCGCTTTCATGGATCGCATGAATGCCAGGGCGCGGGAGCTGGGCGCGGTGAACTCGCATTTTTACAATCCGCACGGGCTGACCTATCCGAGCCAGTATTCCACCGCGCGGGACATGGCGCGGATCGCGTTTGCCGCTTACCGCCAGCCGGTGTTGCGGCAGATGATGCGGATGCCGGGCTACGTCTTCCGCTACGCGAATGGGCGCACGACCGCGCTCAAGGCAACCAACAAATTACTGGCGCGTTCGTCCATTTATAACGGCATGAAAACGGGTTATACAGCGGCGGCCGGGCGTTGCCTGATCAGCAGCGCCTCCGCCCACGGCCAGGAAATCATTCTGGTTCAGTTTGGCAGCAAAACTACGAGCATCTTCGACGATACGCAGCGATTGACGGAATGGCAGTTGAGCCGGGGGCGCTATGACTAGGACGCACCCGGCTGTCCGGACACTGGATGCCGATTTGAAGGGCCATATGAGTAAACAAATTTTCCGGGTCGGGTGCGAACTCTCGTATCAGGTGACGAGTCCGGCGGTCTATCTTTTCAATGTCGAGGTGTCCAAGACGGCGCCTTTTCTGATCATCGAGGAAAACCTCCAATTGCCTGAGGGAGTCATCTCCGAGCGCTTCATCCAGACGGAAACGGGCAACCGCATCGCCCGTGTGACGGTGCAGCCGGGGGCATTCACTCTCCGCTATGAGGCGAGAGTGGAACGGCCGGCGGGGGATGAGGAAAACGAAGAACTCAGCGAAGTGCCGGTGGAAAATCTGCCGCCGGAAACCCTGCCGTTTCTGTTTCCGAGTCGCTACTGCCAGTCCGACAAGCTGATGCGGCTGGCCACCAATCAGTTTGGCCGCTTGAATCCTGGCTTTACACGGGTGAAGTCCATCTGTGATTGGATTTACGGTAACGTCGAGTATCAGCTCGGAAGCACGAACGCACAGACCTCCGCCTTCGACACCGTGACGGAACGAGCGGGTGTGTGCCGGGATTTTGCCCATCTCGGCATCGCTTTTTGCCGGGCTTTGAATATCCCAGCCCGATTTGTCACTGGATATGCCTACCAGCTGGAGCCAGCCGATTTCCATGCCTACTTCGAAGCATTTCTGGGAGGACAGTGGATCGCGTTTGATGCCACCCGACTGGCACCCCGCAGTGGGTTGATCCGGATCGGCGCTGGCCCGGACGCTTCCCAAGCCTCCTTTGCCAGCATCTTCGGAGGTGCGCAAATGAGTGGAATGTCTGTCTTCGCTCGCGGAGACGGATAAGAATGCTGAGCGTCACGGGAAAGTGTATCATTTCGATACATTTCTGTAGTATAAAATGACAATTTGACGGGGAGTTGGCGCGGTATTTACTCTGTTGGAGGGGATTGGTATTCACAATGCTAAACGAGAGCCGTCACCACGACGGTGGCATTTACGTAAATCTCCAAGTAACGAAGAAAATCCGCTATGACCTCTGCCAACTCCCTCAATTTTCTCACCTTTGCCATCGCCCAATGGGCCGCCCACGAGTCGAACGAATCGACCACCACTCTCAGACAGGAAGATATCACCGATGAGCAATTGATGGAGGCCTTGGTGAAAGAGCAGTCCTTCGGGCTGGAAATCCTTTTCGATCGCTACGCCGGCGTCGTGAAAGCGGTTATTTATAAGACGCTGAATAACGAAGCCGAGACCGAAGACCTGCTCTCCGAGGTTTTCCTCGAAGTCTGGAATCAGGCGGCTAAATATTCCGCCAAAAAAGGCAAGCCGCTGGGCTGGATGGTGACTATCGCCCGCCGCCGGGCCATTGACAAACTTCGCAGCCGCTCGGCTTATCAGCGTGCGACCGACCGTTTCGAAGCCGAAATCGCCGAAACGCCAGGGGTGGCCGTGCGCAACGCCGAAGACGACATCGTCCGCAGTGATCTGCGCGACACGCTGGACGGGCACCTGGCCCTTTTGCCGGAAGCGCAACGCACGGCGGTGGAACTCGCTTTCTACAAAGGCATGAGCCAGCGTGAAATCGCCGCTTTCACCGACACGCCTTTAGGCACGATCAAAACTCGCATTGAGCTTGGCTTGAAAAAGTTGCACGCCGCCGTCGGAGAGATGCGGATGGAGTTCTAGATTTTTCATTGAGGTTAGGGGTTAAAGAGCGCTGGATCCGAGTGGGTCCAGCGCTCTTTTTTTGCGCCCGTGTTCCGCCCGTGGCACCTGCTTCCAGCTCGTGACCAAAGCCCAAGCCAAAGGCTCAAATTTCCGAGGGAGGCCGCCCAGTTTCAGAACGCCGCCCTCCGCTTGCCAACACCCCCCGCTTGTCTTAAAACAAGCTCTCGCCCTTTCCATGCAACTCCCCAAAGTCACCCTCTACGACACCACCCTGCGTGACGGCACGCAGGGCGAGGGGATTTCGTTTAGCGTCCTCGATAAAATCCGCGTGGCCGAAAAGCTGGACGCGTTTGGCGTGCATTACATCGAAGGCGGCTGGCCCGGATCGAATCCGAAGGACATTGCCTTTTTCCAGGAAGCGGCGAAACGGAAGTGGCGGAACGCGCAGATCGCAGCGTTCGGCAGCACTCGCCGGGCGAATCAAACCGTCGAGGAAGATCCGCAGATCCGCACCTTGCTCGCGGCCGAGACGCCGGTCGTGACCCTGGTCGGAAAGAGCTGGCTCCTCCATGTCACCGAAGTGCTGGGCGTGAAGCCGGATCAAAATTTCGTTCTCATCTCCGACAGCGTTGCCTACTGCAAACAGCAGGGCCGCGAGGTGATCTACGACGCCGAACATTTCTTCGACGGCTATCTCGACCACTCCGCCTACGCCCTGGACACCCTGAAAGCCGCGCGCGAGGCCGGGGTCGATATGGTCGTTCTCTGCGACACCAATGGCGGCACCATGCCCGAGCAGATCCACGACATCACCGCCGAGATCATCCGGGCGCTCGGCATCCCGGTCGGCATTCACACCCACAACGACTGCGGCGTCGGCGTGGCGAATGCGCTCGCCGCCGTCCGCGCCGGTGCCGTCCAGGTGCAGGGCACCATCAACGGCTACGGCGAGCGCGTCGGCAACTGCAACATGACCAGCGTCATTCCCAACCTGCAGCTCAAGCAGAGAATCGAGGTCGTGCCCGACCTGAGCAAACTGCGCGAGTTGTCGCTCTTTGTGGACGACCTCGCCAACAGTCCCCACGACACCCGCGCTCCCTACGTCGGCTCCACCGCCTTCGCGCACAAGGGCGGGATCCACGTCAACGCTGTGCAAAAGCTGGCGCGTTCCTACGAACACATCGAGCCCAAGGTGGTGGGAAACCGGCAGAACATCCTCGTCTCCGAACTCTCCGGCCAGAGCAACATCCTTTTGAAAGCGCGGGAACTCGGTTTCGATTTGGCCAAAGGAGCCCCGGAAGCCGCCCGCATCCTCCAGCGCGTCAAGGATCTGGAGAGTGAAGGCTACGAATTCGAAGCCGCCGAAGGCTCGCTCACCGTGCTGATCCGGCAGGCTCTCACGGACAGCCCGCCGCTGTTCGATCTGCTGGAATATCACACCACCTTCCGCCGGTCCGGCACGGGGTCCTGCAACACCTGTGAAGCCACCGTCAAGCTGCTCGTAAACGGCGAGCCCGAATACACCGTCGCGGAGGGCGACGGGCCGGTCAATGCGCTCGACGCCGCGCTCCGCAAAGGTTTGCGCCCCTTCTTCCCGGAGATCGACCGCATCTCGCTGGCCGATTACAAAGTGCGGATCATCAACTCCCGCTCCGGCACCGCCGCCCGCACCCGCGTGCTCATCGTTTCCACCGATGGAGACGAAACGTGGGGCACGGTGGGCGTGTCCGACAACATCATCGAGGCGAGCTGGCTGGCCTTGGTGGACAGCCTCGAATATCGCCTCGGCGGTAAAACCGCGCCCGTGGCCGAGCTGGCCGTCGGGTAGCCTGCGATGTCCGCGCGCGCTCGCCGGCAGGTCTCCTGGGGAGGCGTCTTCTTCGGGCTCGCGCTGGCGCTTTTTCTCGCGGCCCTGGCGGTCGTGCTCTTCGGATATATGGCGTTGCGCGGCTACTTGCGTGGCGAGGATTTCCGGAAAATGGTCGAACGCCAGGTCGGTCGCACCCTGCGGGTCGAGCTGGACCTCGCACCGCTGGCCTGGACCGGAAGCTCCGTTTACGCCGAGTCCGCCGCCGCCCGCGGCCAGCCGGGAACCGCGGTGAAGAGTTTCCAGACGCGGGACCTGCGCACCGGTGTGGACCTGCGCGCGTTGCTCACCCGGGAAGTGCATCTCCAGCCGCTGGATATCGCCCGGCTGGAACTCGATCTCCAAGCGCCAACCGGCCTCCCGCACGGCTCGGGAGAGCCCGCCGCCCGCCCGTCCTCCGCCTGGTGGCACCCGAAACGCGTCCGACTGGAAGAGGCGCGGGCGCAGCGGCTGACCGTGCATGCGCCGTGGTTCGATCTGACCGACAGCCAGGCCACGCTCAAGCTCGGCGGGACGACCGACCTCGTCCTCACCGGCGGCCGGTGGCAGTTCCCCGGTCTCCCCGCCTTCGGGCAGGATGAGACACGGCTGCGCTTCATGCCGGACGAGGTCCATGTGCTGGAGAGCCGCGGACGGGTGGGCGATGGGGGATCGATCCAGGCTTCCGGCGTCATTGGGCTAGCCGGTGCCGAGGAGGCCGACCTGCAAATGGAGGGGCGGGATATCGATCTGAAACTCCTGCTGCCGCCCGCCTGGCGCGGAATTTTGCAAGGCCACGCCACCGGCACAGCGCATTATACCAACGAGAAAGACACCCGCCGCCTCGCCGGTTCGATCCGCTCGACGGACGCCTCCCTCGGAGTGATCCCGGTGCTGCAACTGCTGAGGGATTTCACCGGCAGCGAGCGTTTCGCCCACGTCCCCCTGCAGGAGTTGTCCGCCGATTTCACCCGGGAGCAGGGAGACCTGACGCTGCGCCACATCGCCATCGAGTCGAACGGGCTCCTCCGCCTGGAAGGCGAGTGCCGTACCGACGGACAAACGATCGACGGCACCTTTCAAGTGGGCATTTCTCCCACCGTGTTGCGCTGGATCCCCGGCGGCTACGGAAAGGTCTTCGAGGAAAACCGCGGCGGATTTCGCTGGGCCCCGATGCGCGTGAGCGGCCCGCTGTCCCATCCCCGCGAGGACTTGAGCGCCCGGCTCGTCGCCGCCATCCCCGCCGAAGTCCTCGACCGGACCGTCGAAGGAGCCGGCCAGGCCGAAAAAGTGATCAAGGAAGGCGCCAGCCGAGTCCTCGACACCATCCTCGGCTTCTGACGCCCCCGAGCCGCCTTCCCGCGCGTTCCCAAACGGGATGCCCCCTCGTTCCCAAGCTTCTGCTTGGGAACGCACTTGTCCTCGAAGCTCCTGCTTCGTCACCGTCCACCTGCCGGG
This sequence comes from Chthoniobacterales bacterium, assembly GCA_041743065.1. GTDB lineage: Bacteria > Verrucomicrobiota > Verrucomicrobiia > Chthoniobacterales > Chthoniobacteraceae > JBBSOD01. The sequence continues at coordinate 10,166 of JBGTNO010000158.1, read as the reverse complement.
CACGCGCTCATCCGCCAGTTTGCCGCCCTCCCTCTCAATCGATTTTGAGCCTGCGGCTTGGGTTTTGGTCCCAAACGGGATCTCCGGGTGTGTGTAGCGCTGGAGGGCAACGCTCCCTCGTTGCCCATCCTTCCTCGTCCGGTCAGTCAGAATCCCGATGATGAGATCCCAGAACCACGCAAGCCGAAGCATAGTTGGCCGTGAACCGCCTGTCTTCCACCGGCCTGCCTTTCTCCCCCGCCAAATCCGAGGCGATCCTGCTGGCAACCGCCTTCCAGTCGAAGCGGATCGCTTCCAGCGCCACGGGATCCCGCATCCCGAGGTCCATCCATTGCACGCCGTTCAGGCATAGGAGCCTGCCCTCGCGAATCAAACGCAACGCCGCTTCCGGCGCCTGCTGACAGGCGGCAACTTCATACTCAGCAGACGGAAAGGCGATCAGACTGCCGGACGATTTTGTCAGACTGTGCAGGTGGTGTCCGGGGGTTTTCTTATCCGGCAGCGAAGTGGTCGCGGGCATTCCGCACTCTGCCGCGGCGGCCGTCACCTCGCGGATCGTTTCCGCCGACCGGCCGGACTCGCGAAGCGGCAGCAGAAGCCTTTTCACGCCCCGCTCCCCCGCGCTCCGGAGGGCGGCTGCGAGAGCCGGTTTCTTATCGAGATGATAGTGGGCGGAGTGTTCGCACAACCGGGTTGCCCCCACCGTAACAGACGGGATTCCCTGGTCGCCCAGCAGGGCAATTTCACTCCTGGCCGAGCTTGGAGGCATGGCCCAGACGACCGCATCGGGAAACGGATGGTGAAACTGCGCGGACATCTCCGGGAGCCCCGGCTGGCCGGACCCGTAGATATGAAGATTGGCCGCAAACCCCTGGAGCCGGATGTAATGAAGCAGGCTCAGGACAAATATCGAATATTCATGATCCGTCCGGTGACGCGGGTAGGAGACGGGAGCTACGATCCAGCCCCTCAACGATAAACTGCGCCCGAAAAGCGTTCCTTCCAGCAGGGTGCCCGATCCCCAGACCGGACGCAGGAGACCCCGCCGGCGCATTTCCTGATATCCCTTCTGGACCGTCGCCTGCCGGCGTCCGGAGATCCGGGAGATCTCGGCCATCGTATAAAAGCGTTGCGCCTGTTCCCGCTGCAGCGATCGGCACAAGATTTCCAGTTCGCTCTCGAACGCCAGTCCCGTCCCGAAAAATTTGCCGCCGGCATTCCATTCCTGGATTGGAGGAAGTTCGGCTACCGCTCTTTGCCTTGCCATGCCCTCATTCCAAGATTCCAACTGCTTCTCTGTCAACTGGTAATACTCTTCCGATAGTGATCCGCTTGCTCGCGGAACGTCGGAAGTCTTTGCTCGCAGCATGGTTTCCCGCGCCAACAGCTTGATCCTTGCCTTTGCACTTCTGGCTTCGAAGCCCTGTATTTCGCGAGGTGCGTTGAGCGAACCGGTTGTTTCCGTTGCGTCCGGTTCCTATGCTGTCCAATTTGAGGCCACGGTCAGCCATGACGACCCGGCGGCCACTATTCGATACACCACGAGCGGGATAGACCCGACGCCGATGGATGCAGAAATCAAAGCGGGGCAGTCTATCCTGATTGACCGCAGTGGAACGCTTAAGCTGCGAGCATTCAAAGGAGGAGAAAGCCCAAGTGCAGTGCTAGCGGCTAATTACTTAGTGACCGGCAGTGTCACTTGCGGAGACGATTTCAGCCTTACGCTGGATACCATGGGGAAGGTGAGGGGCTGGGGATACAATTCCTATGGGCAACTTGGGGATGGAAGTGGGACGACTCGGGCTAACCCTGTAGCCATGAGCGGCCTCAGCGAGGTGATCGCCATTGCTGCCGGCATGTATCATAGCTACGCCCTGAGGAAGGATGGCACCGTTTGGGCTAGCGGATACAACGGCCAAGGGCAACTTGGTGACGGGACGAATGTAAGCCGAGCCACGCCCGTTCAGGTTCTGGGGCTCTCAGATGTTGTCGCTATCGCAGCCGGAAGCTATTTTGGTCTGGCAGCGAAAAGGGACGGGACGGTCTGGGCGTGGGGGGACAACGCCCATGGGGAGCTAGGCGATGGCACCACCACCAAACGCTGGGTGCCTGTGCAGATACCGGGCTTGAATAATGTTCGAGGGGTAGCGGCCGGGGAATATCATTCGATGGCTCTGCGAGAGGATGGCGGCGTCTGGAGTTGGGGTTACAACGGCCAAGGGCAGCTAGGTAACGGCACTACCGCTACAAGCTACAACCCTATTCAGACCACTGGTCTGACCGGCGTGACTCAAATTGCCGCAGGAAAATATTTTAGCTTGGCCCTTCGGCAAGACGGTATCGTCAGGAGCTGGGGCTCCAACGAGTGTTACGCATTGGGCGACGGAACCGGAGCCTCGAAAAGTTCGCCAGTTGTTGTTAGCGGCCTTTCCGGAGTCATATCCATTGATGCAGGACCCTATCACGGGTTAGCTGTGAAAGAAGATGGCACCTTATGGACTTGGGGCTACAATTACTACGGAAACCTTGGGGATGGAACCGCGACGTATCGGTCTATCCCGGTAGCAGCGAACATTCACGACGTTCGCATAGCCGCTGCGGGATACTATCACACTGTTGCAGTCACGTCTGACGGCACGGTTAAGACGGTGGGCCTCAACTTTCAAGCGCAACTTGGAAATGGTAATTTTGGGGGCTCTACCACCGCCTTTGCACAAGTCTCTGGGATCAGCCTTGTCCCGGCCGGGCTCGTGACCGCACCGCTCCTGCCTTCGGCTCTCGCCGGAGATGCGAAGGCGCAGGTATCATGGGTCGGAAGCATTGGCACCAGCAGCTATACGGTCAAACGCGCTGCCGTGAGCGGCGGGCCTTATACGACCATCCAAAGCAATATATCCAGTCCTTCGTTTCTGGACACGGGGTTGCCCAATGGGGACCCGGTCTATTATGTGATAAGCGCCAACAATGCGAGCGGGCCGAGCGCCGATTCCGTGGAGACGGTGGTGATTCCGCTCCCACCGCCTTCATCCCCGGCGGTCCTTTCGGCCATCGCGGGTGCGGGCCACGTTTACCTCGCATGGTCCGAAGTCAGTGGAGCAGAGCGGTATGTCATCAAACGGAAGCACGGCTCGACGAATTCCTTTGCCAATTTCGCCACCGTTCTGAACGGGCGGTCGTTTACGGATACGGACGTAGAAAACGGAACATCGTACAGCTACATTATCGTGGCTGCAAACACTCCTCTCAGTGAGGGGCCTGCAAGTAACGAAGCTTCTACCACGCCTCGGGAGGGGATTGCGCGAACATCAATCCCCGAGATCTCACCCACGGGCTGGAAGCATCCCGTCCAGGTAACGGTCCAGGTTACCTGCGGTGATTCAGGCGCGCGGATGTATTTCACCACGGATGATTCGGAGCCCACTGAGGAAGATTTCGAAATACGATCCGGTGAGAACCTTCTTATTGATCGAGGTGGAACATTGAAAGTTCGGGCCTTTAGAGCCGGAGCGTTTCCTAGTGAAACTCATGCAGCGACCTATACTCTGAACGGTGCGATTGCCGCTGGCCGTAATCATTCCGTGGCTCTGCAGACAGATGGGACAGTCAAGACGTGGGGTATCAACGGCGATGGGCAGCTGGGCGTCGGAACAACGGTGGCTTTATCCGTGCCAACGGTCGTCGCGGGGATTAATGATGTCCTGGAGGTCGATGCGGGCGCGAACTCCACCTTCGCGGTGAGACGGGATGGCACGGTCTGGGGGTGGGGGGCAAACGGTTACGGCCAGTTGGGCGATGGCACCTTGATCTCTAAGCGAATTCCGACTCGAGTGCTCGGAATTGACCGTGTGGCGGCCGTGGCGGGGGGAACCTATCATACAGTGGCCTTGCGCGAAGATGGTACTGTGTGGACTTGGGGTTCCAGTGGACAAGGACAGCTAGGAGATGGAACGCTCAATCAGGTTCGCCAATTTCCCGTCCAGACTATCGGTTTGACCAATGTGGTGGAAATTGCGGCGGGCCATACCCACAGTCTTGCTCTCAAATCTGATGGGACAGTATGGGCATGGGGATTGAACACTTACGGCCAACTCGGCGACGGAACGACGGTCGCACGCTCGACCCCAGTGCAAGTGGTTGGGTTGTCGGGAGTCAAGCAAGTGGCGGCGACTGAACTGTCCAGTTTTGCCTTGATGGCGGATCAGACTCTCAGATCGTGGGGGCGGAACGGTGACCACGATCTAGGCGATGGAACATCCGTCTCACGGCTTCTGCCTGTTCCGGTAGGTTCTTTGAGCGGCGTCACTTCGCTGGGTGCGGGGGGATACCAGGTGGTGGCGACAAAGAGCGACGGCAGCGTGAGGGGCTGGGGAAACAACAACTTCGGACAAGTCGGGGATGGGACGCAGACTCAGCGTTCCACGCCCTCTCCCGTTCTATGTCCACCAGGCGCGGTTTCTGCCACTGGCGGTCAAACCCATTCGACCGTATTACTGGAAGACGGTACCGTATGGTCGGTCGGAAATGGAGATTACGGAAAGCTTGGAAACTCCTCCTCCTCAACCACCTCCACCTTTGTTCAGGCCACTAATCTCAAGCTGCTTCCTGATCCGGTCCCGAGCCGCCCATTGGACGTGAGCGCCGAGGCTGGGGCCGGGAAAGTCGAAGTCGGCTGGACAGGAAGTATGGCCGCCACGTCCTATACACTGAAGCGTGCTCAGACTCCAGGCGGGCCTTACAGCGTATTGCAAATCGGAATTCGAAGCCTTTCTTTTGTGGATGAGGGAGCGGTTAATGAACAAACCAATTACTATATAGTCACAGCCTCGAATGCCTCGGGCGAAAGTCCGGCCTCCCTCGAAGTCAGCGCCAAGCCGGAAGCACCCCCCGCCGCGCCCGCCGCCCTCGTTGTCACGGCTGCGGCTGACCGCTCTTTCCTGTCCTGGGATACGGTGGCTGGCGCGACCAGCTATACCATTCTCCGGTCCACGGCCAGTGATGGGGAATACGAAACCGTCGGAAGTCACGTCACGGGGACGAGTTTCATCGATACCGGGCTGGAAGCGGGTGCGGCCTACTATTATAAAGTCGCGAGTGCCAACACGGCCCTTTCCTACGGGCAGGCGGGCTCCGCAGTGGCGCACGCTTCCGCGGTCGGCTCCACCGCCGGATCTTTCGACGTGGATGAATCGGGGTCGGCCACCTACTCGATCCCGATCGCCGTTCCTTCCGGTACCGGCGGCATGGAGCCCAAGCTCGCGATGTCCTACAGCAGCGGCGGCGGAAACGGCCCACTCGGCCTCGGCTGGTCTCTGGGCGGACTGTCCGTCATTACGCGCGGCGGCACTTCCATGGCCCAGGACGGGTTCATCGACGGCGTGGATTTCGACGACAACGACCGCTTCTACCTCGACGGAGAACGCCTGGTGGCCATCGAGGGCGTTTATGGCGCGGACGAGACGGAATACCGGACCGAAAACACTAATTTCTCGAAAATCGTTTCTCACGGAAGCTTCAATGGCGGGCCGGTCTGGTTCGAGATCTGGACCAAGAGCGGGCTGCGCCTGGAGTTCGGACGGTCGGAGAACGCCGAAATCAATAATACCGAATTCACTCAGCTCATTGCCTGGGGCGTCAATAAAATCGAAGACACCTCCGGCAACTCGATGTGGATTCACTACGACAAGGAAGTCTGGGAAAGCAGCGGGGAAATCCGCGGCGAGTATAACCCGAGCCACATTTATTATACCTACAACCCCGCCGCCGGTCTGACCGAAGCCGCGAATTGCGTCCGGTTTCTCTACGAGACACGGCCGGATGTCTCCGAAGCCTATATCCGCGGCACGCTGGTCAAGACCCGGAAACGCCTCAAGGCGGTCCAGTCCCTGCACGGCAGCTCGATCCTCCGCGAGTATCGTCTGACCTATGAGCTTACCCCGTTGACCGGGCATTCCCGCATCGTGGCGGTCCAGGAATTCGGAGCCGGGGGCGAGGCTCTCCCGGCGACGGTCTTCGACTGGAGCCAGACCGCGTCGGGGTGGACCTCGACGCCCGCCTGGACCCCTCCGGTCCCGCTCGCGGACGCCAGCGGCGATGCGGACCGCCATTGGATCGATATAAACGGCGACGGGCTCATCGACGTGGTGTGGCACCGGGTCAAACCAGGCGGTGTCATTGATAAAGGGGCTTGGCTCAATACGGGGTCCGGATTTCAGGATGCTCCCGACTACGTCCCGCCCGTTCCGCTAAATCACTTCAACTGGACCGACTACGGTGTTCACCTGGCTGACCTCAATGGGGATGGCCTGGTTGATCTTCTGGTCGGCATTTACGGCGGTACCCTCCGCGCCTGGCTCAATACCGGGACGGGCTGGCAGCTTTCCCCCCAGTTTGCTCCGCCCGTGTCGATGGCCTATCCCGACTGGCCAGACTTCGGGGTGCGGGTTCTGGATGTGAATGGGGACGGCCGGGCCGATCTCATTCACCGCCGCTCGGCCACCTCGTACGGAGCTTATCTGAACACCGGGTCCGGCTGGCAATCCGCCCCCCAGTGGGCTCCCCCGGTCGTCCTATCGAGCCTTGGCGAGGTCTGGGAGGATCTCAACAGCGACGGCCTGCCGGATCTTCTTTATTACAAAGGAAGCCTGCAGGGCGCCTATCTCAACACCGGCTCCGGCTGGGTCTCAACCCCCGCCTACAAGATCCCTGTCGCTCTCGCCAGCGCTTCCATCCCGGACTTCGGCACGCGCATCCTCGATGTCAACGGCGACGGATTACCCGACCTGCTCCATCACCGCGTGTCCGGCACGACCACCGTCACCGAGGCGCGGCTCAACACCGGCACTGGCTGGAAAGCGGCGCCCGAGTGGGTTCCGCCCATCCCGCTCGCCTCCGGCACGATCAGTGATTTCGGCCGCCGCCTTGCGGATGTAAATGGCGATGGCCTGCCGGATCTCCTCTACGGCCGCATCGACGGCGCTCAAGCCAGCCGCGGGGCCTACATCAACACCGGCCGCGGCTGGGCGGAGGATGCCCGCTGGACCCCGCCCGTCTATTTCGCCTACGGGACGCTCGCCGGAGCCGGCCGGGATCTGCTCGATGTGAATGGCGATGGCGCGCTCGATCTTGTCTATAATGCCAGTGGCAATGCGGCTGGGACCTACGGGGCTTACTTGAATAATGCGGGCGATCCCGGAGAGGTCGTCGGGATCACCGACGGTCTCGGCGCCTCGGTCGCCATCGATTACCGGTTAGCCACCGACCCGGACATCGACCCCGCCAGCGGCAGACGCCTCTACACCAAGGGCAGTGGTGCCATCTATCCCGTTGTCGATGGCCTGGGAGGCGGATGGCTGGTAGCTCAGGCCGGCTCCGACAATGGCCTCGACGGCCGCAACTGGACTCACTATGCCTACGGTGCCCGGCGGGGCGATCAGCTCGGGCGCGGGGATCTCGGCTTTGGCTGGATCGAGACGGTCGATGGCGACACCGGGACACGCTCCACCGTCACTTACCGGCAGGATTTCCCGTTCGAAGGCCTGGTGGAAACGGCGGAAAGCCGTCTTCCCAGTGGCACCATCCTTGCCTCCACCACCAGCCAGTGGGCCTCCAAAATCTACGACGGCATCGGTAATTCCAAATACTATTTCCCCTACCTCACGCAGAGCACCATCACCCAGCGCGATCTCAACGGCGCTCTGCTCTCCACTGCCACCACCTCCGGCAACACCTACGACGACTTCGGCAATCTGCTCCACACCGTCATCGACTCCGGTGGCGGCTATCGCAAGATCACCGACAGCACCTACACCAACGATGCGGCAAACTGGAAACTGGGCCGCCTCCAGACTTCCCAGGTCGTCCATGAGGCACCGGGCACCCCCTCCATCACCCGCCGTTCCGGCTTTGGCTATAAGGCCGGCAGCGGCTTGCTGGACCAGGAAACCGTCGAGCCCGGATCCCCCGAGGCCGCGAGCACCGCCTACGGTTACGATGCCTTCGGCAATATCGTAACCACCACGGTCACCGGGTCCGACATCGCTCCCCGCGGCTCCGTCACCACCTACGATCCCGCGGGCCGCTTCGCGCTCAGCGTGCAGAATGCCGTCGGCCACGTCTCCTCCACTGTGCCTCATCCGCTCTTTGGCAGCCCTGTTTCCACTACCGACATCAACGGTCATACCACCTCTTTTCTCTACGATGGCTTCGGTCGGCCCGTCCGGCAGGAAAACCCCGACGGCACCGTGGCGACGACCGCCGTGCACTGGGCGGACGATGGCGCTCCCGAAGGCACCGTCTATGGCGTCACCACCCAGACCGCCGGCCTGCCCGCCGCCACCGTCTGGTATGACCGTCTCGGCCGGGCCTTCAGTCAGGAAAGCGTCGGCGACGGCGGGCGGGCGGTCTATGCCGAGACATTGTTCGACGCGAAAGGCCGCGCCTATGCCGCTTCCGACCGCTATTTCGACGGCGACACCCCGCTCTGGACCCTCACCGAATTCGATCTGCTCGACCGCCCCGTCCGAAGCTCCGGCCCCAAGACCGGCGATGTCACCGAGACCATCTATAACGGCCTCACCGTCTCGGTCAAAAACGCCAAAAACCAGCTCACCACCAGTGTCTCGAACAGTATCGGCCAGACCGTCAGCGTGACCGACGCCAAAGGCGGCACCATCGCCTACACCTACGACGCCGTCGGCAATTTGCTCACCACCACCGCCCCCGGCAATGCCGTCACCGCCTTCACCTACGACAGTCTGGGGCGCAAGAAAACCCTTTCCGATCCCGACTCCGGTTTCTGGCAGTATTTCTATTACAGCAACGGCGAACTCAAACGGCAGACCGACGCCAAAAACCAAGAGACCTCCTTCACCTACGATAAACTCGGGCGCACCCTTACCAAGACCGAGCCCGAAGGCGTCACCACTTACACCTACGACACCCAGGTCCATGGCCTTGGCCTGCCCGCCACCGTCACCCACGGCCCCAGCGGCATCACCGACACCTTCAGCTACGACAGCCTCAGCCGCCCGTCCGGCTCCACCCGCGCCTTTGCCTCAGGCCAGAGCTATGCTTTCGATACCGATTACGATGGCTACAGCCGCCCCGTCACCACCACTTACCCCAGCGGCTTCAGCACCACTAATCACTACGACGCGCTCGGGTTCCTGCGCAGCGTCTCCGGCGATACCGGCACCGCCACCCCCACCTACTGGCAGGCCCAGGAGATCGACGCCGAAGGCCGCATCACCAAGGAATGGCTCGGAAACGGCCTGGTTACCACCAATACCTACGAACGTGCCACCGGTTTCCTCAAAGCCATCCAGACCAAAGCCAGCGGTCTCAGCCCGGTGCAGGACGACACCTACGACTTCGACCTTTTGGGCAATTTGGAGAAGCGCACCGACCTCCGCGCCGGGAAGAGCGAGAGCTTCGGCTACGACGAGCTGAACCGGCTCACCACCTCCCAGGTCCAGAGCCAGGCGCTCCAGAGCTACACCTACGCGGCCAACGGCAACATCCTCAGTAAAACCGGCGTCGGCACCTACGCTTATGGTCAGGGCGGGGCCGGACCGCACGCCGTCACCAGCGTCACCGGTGCCCGGCCCGCCACCTACGCCTACGACGCCAACGGCAACCAGACCAGCGGCGGCGGACGCACCCTGCAGTATGTCTCGCACAACAAGCCCAGCCTGATCAGCGACGGTGCCACCGGCACCACCCTCGCCTTCACCTACGGCCCCTCCGAAGAACGGGTCCTCCAGGTGGCCAGCGATCTGCAGAAGAGCAGCGTCACCCGCTATCTCGGCGGCCTCTATGAGGTGGTGGAAAACTACGACTCCCAGTTCGGCTACCTCTCCGGCACCCCGGTCAAGACCGAGGAGCGCCACTACATCGGCGGACCCGGCGGCACCATCGGCGTCTATACCGAAAGCACCCCCGCCACCGGTCCGCCCGCCGCCACCACCCGCTATCTGCTCACCGACCACCTCGGCTCCACCGAAGCCATCGCCGATGAGCTGGGTAACGTGGTCGAGCGCTTCTCCTACGACGCCTTCGGAGCGAAGCGCGACGCCGCCACCTGGGCCGCCCTGCCCGCCGGCGCCACCCCCGCCCCCAGTGTTGTCACCCCGCGCGGGTTCACCGGTCACGAGATGCTCGATGCCGTC
>JBGTNO010000157.1:0-8129 GCA_041743065.1 Chthoniobacterales bacterium | reverse complement strand
CTCGTTTCAGGATGCCATCAGGAAGGTTTACGGCGACACAGTGAAAAGCTACGAGGAGTTCGCCGCCGGTTTCGAAAAGTTCGAGAGCTAGCCCATGCCCCGAAAATCCTCCCCCAGCGGCGCCATCCACGCCGTCATCGGCAGCGACGACGCCGACGTGAAAAGCACCGGCGCCGAGCTGGCCGCCCGCCTCGCTCCCGCTGACGCGGGCGAATTCGGCGTGGAAACGATCGACGGAGCCGCCGATAATGCCGAGCAGGCTTGCAGCGCCCTTCATAGCGCGATCGACGCGCTCCTGACCGTGCCTTTTTTGGGCGGCGACAAGCTCGTTTGGCTCAAAAGCGCGAACTGCTTCGCCGATACGGTGACCGGCCGGGCCGCCCGCGTGCTTGAAGCGGCCGAACAGCTCTCCGAGCTGCTGAAGAAAGGCCTCCCCCCCGGCATCATCTTCCTCGTGACCGCGCCCAGCATCGACAAGCGGCGCAGTTTCTGCCGCACCCTGCAGAAAGTCGGCTCGGTCACCGTGCGCGATCGAGTGGACACCAACAAACCGGGCTGGGAGGAAAGCGCCATCCAGTTGGCCGCCGAAAAGGCCGCGGAGCTGGGACTGCAATTACGCGGCGAAGCCCTGCAACTGCTCGCCCTGCTGACCGGCGGCGACCGTCGCCAACTGACCATGGAGCTGGAAAAAATCGACCTGTATCTCGGGCCGGACGAACGCGCCGTCCCGCCCGAGCTCGTTCGCGCGATGGTCCCGCTCTCCCGCTCCGGAGTGGTCTTCGAGCTGGGAAATGCCCTGGCGGCGCGCGACATGCGGCGGAGCCAGCAGCTGGTGCGGCAGCTGCTGGAACAGGGGGAAAGCGCCATCGGTATCCTCCTGGCCGCGGTGGTGCCGACCGTGCGCAATCTTTTGCTGATCAAGGACTTGATGGTCCGGCACCGCCTCAGCCGTCTGTCCAGTTACCGGGCTCTGGAAAGCGCGCTCAATCGTCTGCCCGAGGAAGCCACCGCCCACCTGCCTCGCAAGAAAGATGGCGGCATCAACTTCTTTGGCCTCTCCATCGCCGCCGCCCATGCCGAACGCTTCAGCCTGCCCGAACTCCGAAATCTCATGCAGGCGTGCGTCGAGGCGAACCGGAAGCTGGTCACCACCCAGCTTGATCCGGAAGTGGTTCTCAGCCGTCTCGTCGCTGGGGCGGGGCGGCCAAATCCCGGGGGAGAAAAAATTTCCACTTCCATAAGAACTACTAATAGAAGGCTTTAGAGATAATCGGAAAAAAATCTGTTTTATTCTGCTTGCGCCCCTCCGCGATCAGGCGTAATTCTCTCGCATCTTTAAAAGATTGTTCTGGGGGGAACAGCAGCCCTTCGCGACCATTCGGTTGCGGGGGGCTGCATTTTTTTTGCCCTTCCCTCCTACTCTTAATCTTCAACTCAGCTGCGAAGGGGGAGAGATTAAGATTATGAGCAAGAGCAAGAGCAAGAGCGGGAGGATAAACCTCACCCTTTGACCCTGTCTTACTCGCTTGCCTTCTGGCTGATGGCCGCCGTCGCCGCCCTCTGCGTCGGTCTGGCCAAGAGCGGCGTGCCGGGAATCGGCCTGCTGCCCATCCTGCTGATGGCCGAGATCTTTCCGGCGCGCGAGTCCACCGGCGTGCTGCTGCTGACCCTCATCACCGGCGATTTTTTTGCCGTGTTCCTTTACCGCCGTCACGCGCAATGGTGGCATATCCTCCGGCTGCTCCCGCCCGCGGTGCTGGGCATCGTGCTGGGCTGGCTGGTCATGCGGCATATTCCCGGCGGCTCCTTCCGGGCGCTGATCGGAGGGGTGGTCCTGCTGATGGCGGTGCCGCAGTCCTGGCGCATCCTGCATCCTCTCACCCTCCAGCGCGTGCCGCACACCCGGCTTTTTCAATGGGCCATGGGGCTTTTCGCTGGCTCCACCACCATGATCGCCAACGCCGCCGGGCCGGTCATGTCGGTCTATCTGCTCGCGGTCGGCCTTCCGAAGATGCAGTTCGTGGGCACGGCGGCCTGGTTTTTCTTCATTATCAATCTCATCAAAGTCCCCTTCAGCCTTCAGCAGGGGCTGATCACCGCCTCTTCCCTCACGCTCAACCTTCTCCTGGTCCCGGCGGTCGCGCTCGGGATTTTCACGGGCCGCCGCCTGCTGACCGGGATTCCGCAGCGGCTCTTCGAGATCATGATCCTGACCTTCGCCATCTTCGCCGCGCTCCGGCTCATCCTGGCCTAACCGCAATCAGCCGAGCAGTGCCGCCACCTGCGTCTGCACTTCGGCGAGCTGATCGAGCCGCAGCTCCGGGTCCGGCACCAGAAAGACCTCCCCGGTCTTCACGTGCTCGTAAACCAGCAGGCGCCGCCCGTTCGCCTCCTTCCGCTCGATCTGCCTGAGCAGTCGCTTGCGCTCCAGCATCAGCGCGAGAATGTAGCGGGCGTTTTCCCTGCCCGGATCGTTCTCCTCCAGATAACGCCGGAGCAGGTCCTCCGCGGTCGCCTTGGCCAGCGTCTCGGGCTCGGCCGGCGGGGGCAGCTCAAAAGTCGAACGCCAGAACGAGAACGGCTGAATGTTATCGTTGCGCTCCTTCCAGGCCTCTTCGCAGAGATCCTCCCGCCGGAAGCCGTCCTTTCCCAGAAAGAGCAGGGTGTAAAAAGTCTGGCCATCCTCGAAGGGCTGCCCGGTCTTGGTGCAGGTGTCCCCGCGGCGTTTGATCTCCCAGTCCTGCGCCATCATAAAAATCAGGCCCCGGCGAGCTGCGGGCGGCGCGCCGAGGGGGTGGAGGCCACCGATCGCGCCGGCCAGAGACGGAATTCCCGGTTGGCCGCTTTGAAAAACACCAGGGCCAAACCCGCCAGCAGAAAAAGGCCCACGGGTGCCCAGGCCGCCGCCTCCGCCGAGAGGCGGGAGCCTTTTCCCAGCGCCAGAAAGAGGAAGGAGATAAAGGTCATGCTCGCAAAGAGCGCGATGGCCGAGGCCACGCCGGTCATGATGCCCCGGCGCGAGAAGACCATCGCCAGCGGCCCGGCGATAAACACGGCCAGCAAATTCTGGAACGGCAGCGCCCAGCGGTACTGCAGTTGGGTGCGGTATCGCGCCAGCTGCAGGGCGGGCAGATCGGCGTTGATCTCCAGATAGGTCCGCAGTTCCTCCACCGACATCGAGGGTGGCTTCCTTACCGAACTGGCGATGCGGTCAGGCGTCTCCGGCCAGCCCGTGAATCGCCGCACTTCCCATTTTTCCTGAGTGGTGATCCGGCCCTCCTCGTTGAAATTGACCGTCTTGCCGTCGCGCAGCTCCCAGGTTTTCGCCGCCGGATCGTAGCTGGCCCGCCGCGCGTAGTATTTCGCCACCACCTTGCTGGCCTCATCCTGCTGCATGATGTGGAGCTTCTTAAACGCCGCCGTATCCAGCGTGAACTTGCCGATAAACCAGGTGCGCAGCGCCCTGCGATCGCGGTAGAGATGCGCCTTCAGCTCGATCGCCTTGTCCTCGCCCTTGATCATCTGATCGAAGACCCGCTCCTTCACCGCCTCCGAGTGCGGCGCCATCCGGTAGTTCAGCAGCAGGCTGGCGGTGGTCACGATCAGCCCCAGCCCCACCAGCGGCAGCAGCACCCGCACGACGCCGACGCCGGCCGTGAGCATGGCGATGATCTCATTCGTTCGGGACATCCGCCCGATTCCGTAGAGCAGCGCCAGCAGCAGGCTGATCGGCAGCGACATCACGATAATCTGCGGAAACTGGGTGAAATAATAATAGCCGATCCGAGCCAGCGACACCTTCGCCTCGAGGAAATCCTGACCGTTATCACTCAGATCGAACACCAGCCAGATGGCCAGGAACGCGAAGAAACAATACAGAAACGGCGCGAGCACGCTGCGAAGGATAAAGCGGTCGAGCAATCTCATGGAAATCGGCGGGCCAGCCTTCTAAGCCGAAACCCCCACGGCGAAAACAGAAAACTACCGCTTCGGGGCGGGGCTCGCTTTTTTATCCATCTGGTCGAAAGAGGATTTACTGGTGATGACGATGTTCTTCGCGCCGAGGGTGAATTCCAGTTTCCAGGCCGCCAGGTCATCGACGTGGCGCCGCGACGTCCCATGCATATGCCCGGTGATGGGAATCTCGCCCAACTTCACTTCGTGCCCCTTCTGCCGGAGCAGGGCGGGGATCTCAGCCTGCCCGCTATAGCGGATATAGTTTCCGCTCTCGGAAAGACTCCAACTCTCCACGATGGCCGTGTATTTGACCGTGCCCGCCTCCAGATCATCGAACCCGATGTTGGACATCATCAGCTTGAGCGCGACATCCCGGTTAATTTGCCGCATATCGCTGTGGCCCCCGTCGCGCCGGTCGATCACACTCTCCTGCACATCCACTCGCAGACCGTCCTTATCGATCGCCCATCCGGGCGGCGAGACGACCGCTGACATCAAAATTATCAGAACAAGCGCTTTCATTGGCCGCGTTTATACAGAGCTTCCACCTGCTTTTCCAGCCAAACGTGGCCCCCGCTCGCACTGATTGACAGATCAACCAGTTCAACTAGTTTACCGCCATGCGCAAAGAGATTGGGGCCTTTCAAGCCAAGACGCATCTTTCGAGCCTGCTGGGCGAGGTCGAGCAAGGCCAGCGCATCGTCATCACCCGCCACGGCAAACCCGTCGCGGAACTCACTCCCGTGACCCCTCGCAAAAAGGCCAAGTTCGGCAGTGGCAAAGGCCCCGGGTTTTATATGGCGCCAGATTTCGACGAGCCGCTGGAGGAGTTTAAGGATTACCTGTGAGCGTGTTGATCGACACCAATGGATGGATCGGATTTTTCAAAGGGAGATCGGATTTTGGCAAATTGGCCAAGGCGGCCATGCGTATCTTGAGCCATGATCCGGGTTGTATTCAGTCGGGGCATCCATCTTCCCGACCAAGATCTGTGGCTCGATCCGCGGGACTCGAAGCCGTTCGCTTTTGTCTCGCACGCCCATGCCGATCACATCGGGCGGCACGAGGAAGTCATCCTCTCCACCGGGACCGCTGCCCTCATGCGCGCCCGGCTTGGCGGTGACCGCGTCGAGCACCCGCTCGATTTCGAGCAGCGCGCCAATATTCGCGAGCTTGAGGTCACGCTTTACCCCGCCGGACACGTTCTCGGCTCGGCCCAACTCTTCCTCCAGAGCGACGCGGGCTCGCTGCTCTACACCGGCGATTTCAAATTGCGCTCGAGTCTTTCCTCCGAGCCAACCGGCTGGCGGCAGGCCGACACGCTCATCCTGGAAACGACCTTCGGGAAACCGCAGTTTCATTTCCCGCCGACCGAGCAGGTGGTGGCGCAAATGGTCGCTTTTTGCCGCGAGGCGATGGAGGAAGGCGACCAGCCCATTCTCTTCGGCTACTCGCTCGGCAAGGCGCAGGAAATTCTGTGCGCCCTCGCCGCCGCCGGGCTGCCGCCGATGCTCCACGGCGCGGTCCACCACATGACCCGTGTCTATCGAAAGCTGCGCCCCGATTTCCCTGACTTTGTAAAATACGACGCCAAAAATTTAGCGGGCCACGTGCTCATCGCACCGCCGAACGCCGCCCGCTCCGTGATGATCCGGCGCATACGCCATCGCCGCACCGCCGTCCTCACCGGCTGGGCTATCACGCCCGGCGCACACTTTCGCTACGGAACCGACGCCGCTTTCCCGCTCTCCGATCACGCCGATTATCCCGACCTGCTGCGCTACGTCGAGCTGGTCCAGCCCAAGCAAGTCCTCACCGTGCACGGCTACGCCACCGAGTTCGCGCGCGATTTACGCGAGCGCGGCATCGACGCCTGGGCGCTCGGACAAAACAACCAGCTCGACCTCAGTCTGGAAAGGGTAGCGCGCGCGCCCTCGCACGCCGTCGTCGGCGCCCCCGCCGACGACACCGCAAAACAGCCGCGAAGCGCCGAAACCCCCACCTCGGTCTCCGGCTTCGCGCGCTTCACCGAGCTCATCACCCGCATCGCCGCCACCATGAGCAAGCTGGAAAAGACGCGCCTGCTGGCCGATTTCCTCGCCTCCCTCGACGAGGCCGACCTCGCCATCGCCGCCGTTTTCCTGACCGGCCGCCCTTTTCCTCAATCCGACCCGCGCGTGCTCCAGGCCGGCTGGGCCGTGATCAAACGCTCGCTCATCCTCGCCGCCCGCTGCCCCGAATCCGAACTTCGCGAAGTCTCCGCCCGTCATCACGACGCCGCCGCGACCACCCAGGAAATTCTGAACGGCCGCACCCGCCCCGAGCCGCTCGAACTGCGCGAAGCGCACCGCTTTTTCGAACGCGTCGAGTCCGCGCGCGGCCCCGTGGCCAAGACCGGGCAACTCCGAGAAATGCTGGAGCGTTTAACCCCGCCCGAAGCCGGTGCCATGGTCAAAATTCTCACCGGCGACCTGCGCATCGGCCTGAAAGAAGGCCTGGTCGAAGACGCCATCGCCACCGCTTTCGAGCGCGAACTTTCCGCCATCCGCGAGGCCAACATGCTCACCGGCGACCTCGGCGAAACCGCCCAACTCGCCCGCGTCGATCGCCTCGGCGACGCTTCCCTGCGCCTTTTCCGCCCTATCAAGTGCATGCTCGCCTCCCCCGAGCCCGACGCTGACGCCATTTGGAAACGCGTCGCCGCCGAGCCCGAGCAGACCGCCGCCTGGTGGGCCGAGGACAAATTCGACGGCATCCGCGCCCAGCTCCATCGCGAGGGCGACCGCGCCGCTCTTTTCTCCCGCGATCTAAAAGACGTCACCCGTCAATTCACCGAGATCGCCGAAGCCGCCGCCCAGCTCCCGCCCGGCATCGTCCTCGACGGCGAGATCGTCGCCTACGAAGAAGGCCGCAAGCTCAGCTTTTTTGATCTTCAAAAACGCCTCGGCCGCACCACCGGCGACCTCTTTCTCGGCTCCGAAATTCCCGTCACCTTCATCGCCTTCGACCTGCTCCATTGCGACGGCGAATCCCTTTTGAAGCACCCCCTGCGCGAGCGCCGCGCCCGCCTCGACCGGATCAACCTGCCTCCGCGCCTCGAGCGCGTCGCCCTCATCCCCATCGACTCCTCCGCCGCCATCGACACCGCCTTCGACGCCGCTCGCGCCCGCCGCAACGAAGGCCTCATCATCAAGGACAGCCGCAGCCTTTACCTCCCCGGACGCCGCGGCCTCGCCTGGCTCAAGCTGAAAAAAGAACTAGCCACCCTCGATGTTGCCGTCGTCGCCGTCGAGTCCGGCCACGGCCGCCGCAAAGACGTGCTCAGCGACTACACCTTCGCCGTGCGCGATGACGCCAGCGGCGAGCTGCTCACCATCGGCAAAGCCTACTCTGGCCTCACCGATCTCGAGATCGAGCAACTGACCGAGCATTTCACCGAGCGCACCATTCGCAAAAACGGCCACCTCCGCGAAGTTGAGCCCGACATCGTCCTGGAGATCGCCTTCGATTCCATCCAAGCCAGCACCCGCCACCAGAGCGGCCTCGCCCTGCGTTTCCCCCGGATAAAAAGCATCCGCCGCGACAAGACCGTCGAGATGATCGATTCCCTCAGCTATGCGCGCAGCTTGGTGGCAAGCTGAGGCCACAATCAGCTTTCAAGCGCGAGCTGGCCCATGGCTTTTGAGTTTTTCCAAAAGATCTTCCGAGGCAGAGAAGACCATTGCCCCACCCCGCTTTCGCGGTATGAGAAGCCCCGCTTTGGCTAGACTAAGGAGGTCGAGCCGAGCCGTATTACAGACTGTATCATAGCCGCGCTGATGCCCCTCTGTCGTGTGGAATTTGCCAGGGTGACGCAACGCATGCGCCAGCAGCGCTCTCGATCGCCCGCCGGATAACCTCTGCCCAACGGTGTTGGAATATGGAGTTAGTTAGCTGCATAGGAATAGCGCAAGGCGTCGATGAGAACCTGCCAGGGAGCTTGCCTTTGGAGCCATGCCCAAATCCAACGGAGGAACTTCACGGTGTGCTGGGTGAGGCGCAGGGCGTCCGAGCGGAGGGTTGGGATTTCCCGCAGACTTTCCCGGGCGCTCTCCTGCATCGCGGCGATCCGCTCGCGCCGACGCTTGAGTTCGCGCTCCGGTCGGATTCCGTGTTCGTCTTCGAGGAGATGT
>JBGTNO010000156.1:0-5067 GCA_041743065.1 Chthoniobacterales bacterium | reverse complement strand
GGCGGGGGCGGGAGTTACGATCGCGAGGGCGGGGGACGCCGCGAAGGCGGGGGACGGCGCGATGATCGGGGCGGTTTCCGTCGTTAATCCCCCACATCCAAAATCTTAACCATACCGCCGCGGGGAAACCTGCGGCGGTATTTTTTTGGAGATATCAGTCGGCTTTACGCGTGAGTTCCGCGATCACGCTCTTCAAGTTCTGGAAGTTGACCGGTTTGGTCAGGTGACGCTCAAAACCGGCGTCCCGACTTTTGCGAATGTCCTCTTCCATGCCGTAGCCGCTCAGCGAGATGCCTTTGGGCGGCGGATTCTGCCGGAGACGATGCAGCAGCTCAAGGCCACTGCCGTCCGGGAGGCCAAGATCGCTGATGACGAGATCGAAGGGCACTTCCGCCTCCTCCACGGATTCCACCGCCTGACGGATCGAGGCGCACCACCGCACCTGGTGACCCTGCCGCTTGAGCAGGCGCATCATCACGTAGGCGGTGTCTCCGTGATCCTCCAGCAGCAGAATGTGGAGCGAGGGCTCTCGTGCCGGCGACGCCTGGTGGCGGGCATCTTGGGGGCTGATCCGCGATTCGGATGATCTGGGCGTCACGGGCAGGGCGACGCGGAAGATGGAGCCGGAACGGCCATCGCTTTCCGCGAGAATCTCGCCCTCATGCATCTCCACGATGGCGCGACTGATGGTCAGGCCCAGGCCGAGTCCTCCAAATTGTCGCGTGATCTGTTGGGAGCCTTGCGAGAATGCCTCGAAAATATGCGGCAACACATCGGGGGCGATGCCGATGCCCGTGTCTTCGACCTCGAGGAAGACAGACCTCCTGCCGTGCAAATGTCCATCGCGGGTGCGGATGAAAATTTTGCCCCCCGGAGGCGTGAATTTCTGGGCGTTCCGGATCAGGTTGCACACCACCTGGGTGATGCGGGCGGCATCCGCCTGGAGGTGATGCGAGGAGGCCTGGAGGTCTGAAGTAATGGGGTGCTTCTTGTCGGCATATTCGCCGCCCTTGCAGATCTCGATGCTGTGCAGAATCTGCTGATCGAGGCTGGTGGATTCGCGATTGAGCTGCACTTTGCCCTGCACGATTCGCGTCAGGTCGAGCAGATCGTCGATCAACCGCCCTTCCAGTTCCACATTGCGCAGGATCAGGTTCATGTCGCCGCGGACGGTCTCCGGCAGAGACAGGTCGTCCTGCAAGGTGGACACGACCGCGAGGATGGGGGTGAGCGGCGTCCGCAACTCATGGCTGAGCGTCGCCAGAAACCGGTCTTTGGCCGCATTGGCTTCCTCGGCCGCCTGCTTGGCGCGATGGAGATCGAGATCGGCCTCTTTCTTGTCCGTCACCTCCCGCCAGGAAGCGGCGAAGCCGTTGCCGACCTTGGCGGCGCTGATGTCGAACCAGCGCCGCCTGGCCGCGCGGCCGGGCGCCGGAGGCATCACTTCCCAGTCGTCCCGCTTAAAAGGCAAGCCGGTGTCGACGACGGCGCAGAGCTGGTCGAACAGGCTGCGATCAAAGGCGCTGCCGAGGTCCGCGATGATGCGCTGGCCGATCAGATCCTCTTTCCGAGCCCGCCGGAAAACAGCGGAGGCGGTGTTCAGGTAGTCGATCTTGAAATCGGTGATTTGCCCGGCCTCGTTACGGACGGCGGTGTGCAGCGCGAAGCACTCGAGCATACTGTCCACGGCCACCCGGACGCGCTCTTCACTCTGGCGGTGCACCTCGGCCAGCGCCAGCGCCTGCTCCGCCCGCACCTGCCGCATCACCCTTTCGACGGTGGGCGCGAGGTAGTCGAGATAATCCGGGGTCTTCGGAATGAAGTCGCGCATCCCGGCCCGGAGGGCCTCGAGCAGGCGGTCCTCGTTACCCAGCCCCGTCACGAGGATGCTGGGGATGTGGCGGCCGGCGGCCTGCAGCTCCCGGTAAAAGTCCACGCCGGTCACCCGCGCTTCCAACTGGTAATCCAGCACGAGCAGGTCCACGCCGCCTGCTTCGATGTGGCGCAGCGCCTCCGCCGGAGTGGACGAGGGAATCACCGAGAAGCCGGCGCGTTCGAGCCTCTTCTGCTCCAGACGCACGATTCCCTGATCGTCCTCCAAAAGCAGAACGGTCCCGGAGACGCTCATGCTCTCACGGTTTCTTGCTCTTGGCGGGCGGCTTGACGATCTGGAGGAACAGTCCGAGACGTTTCACCGCGTCGATGAAAGCGTCGTATTCCACCGGCTTGGTGATGTAAACGTTGCAGCCCGCCCGGTAGCAGCGCTCGACCTCGCGGGGATCGTCCGTGGTCGTGAGCATGATCACCGGGATGGCGGCCGTCTCGGGATTCGACTTGAGATGCTGGAGCACTTCCACGCCATTGACCCGGGGCATGTTGATATCGAGCAGGATGACCAGCGACCCGTCCGGATGCTGGTCCGGGTCGGCCATGTAATCGAGCATCTCCTGGCCATCGCGGAGCCGCCTGAAATGGTTCATCAAACCGGCCCGCTTCAGATTGCGCTCGATCAGCGTGGCCTGGCCGTCGTCGTCCTCCGCCAGGAGAATGGTAATGGGTTCACTCATAACAGAGGGGAGATTAACTTCGGCATTTTTTCGGTTTCGACACAATTCAATCGGAGGAAACGTCGTCTTTCGCTTCCGCGCTGGCACTTTTCCTTCCGGCGGACGCCGCCGGGAGCGCCACGAAAAAAGTCGAGCCTTCCCCGGGAACGGATTCCACCCAGATGCGGCCTCCGTTTCTTTCCAGCACCCGCCGCACCAGGGCCAGGCCGATCCCTTCGCCCGGCGCGGCGTTGCCGTGCAGCCGCTGGAAGACCATGAAGACTTTCGGCAGATACGCCTCGGGAATGCCCAGGCCGTTGTCCTTCACGAAATAGGTGATGGCGCCAGCGCCGGGCGCCGCGGGCAGGCTGCCGATTTCGATCCGGCCGGGGCGCTCGGGATCCAGATAGTTCAGGGCGTTGGCCAGGCAGTTGGCAAACACCTGCTCGGCGGCGGACGGATCGATGAAGGCCTCCGGCAACTCCCCGATGATGATGGCGGCGCCCTTCTGCGCGCGAGTCCCATCCAAGGTGGCGGCGACCGAGCGCACCAGCCCGGCGAGATCCGTGATCTGCGGAGAATACTCCACCCGCCCAGCGCGCGAGAGCCGAAGCAGCGCGTCGATGATGTTCGCCAGCCGGGTCACGCCGCTCTGGATGAACTGGAGCGACTCCGCCATGTCCCCGGAGATCAACGCCGCCGCCTCCCGCCGCACCGTTTCCGGGACCTCCTCCCGCCGCAGCAGATCCTTCAGATCGCCGCTCACCAGACCCAGCTCCTTCGAGAAACCCTGCAGATTCACCAGCGGAGAGCGGAGATCGTGCGAGACGCTGTAAACGAACATCTCGATCTCATCCGACTTCTGATGGAGCTCCTGATTCGCGTTGCTCAGATCCTCCGCCCGGCGCTCGAGCGACCGCTGGTAAAGCTGCTCCTTCTCCGCACTGGCAGCGATACTCGAAGCCATCGCCTGGAAAATGTGATCCATGCGGCTGATCTCATCCGTGCCCCGCATCGGTGCCGGCAGCGGTTTTCCATGGAGGAAAAGCTCCACGTTATCGCCCAGCCGCCCGAGTCGCCAGGTGATGTGTCGTGAGAAAATAGCCAGGCTGACCAGTCCCGCCAGCAGGGCGAGCGCCAGTCCGACTGACAGCACAACGACGATGCGCCGGGCCGCGTCCCGAACCGATGACACATACCTGCGGCCGACCTTGGTTTCGGCGGCTCGGAATTTATCAATGAAATCGCGGACAATGAGAAACGGCTTCATGCCCTCGGGCTGCCGCAGGTATTGCACGACCGGCTCCGTTTGCCCGGCCTGCATGAGCCGATCGATTTGCTCCATGCGCTGCTCGATCGAAGTCAATACTCCGCGGACGTCCTTCAAGCGTTGCTGCTGCTCCGGGTTTTCCACCAGATTGCTGAGTGCGTCGAAACTGGTGGGGATTCGCTCCCTGGCCTTCAGGTAAGCCGCGCGGAACTGGGTGTTCGATGTGAGCGCGTAGGAGCGGATCGCGCTGTGAGCATCCAGCAGACTGCGCTCGAGCCGATCGGTCGCTTCGAGAATATCGTTGCTGTGCAAGGCCCGGGTCTGCTGCTCGATGCTGTGGTGTTGCTCGCTGACCAGATAAACCAACAGTCCGATCTGCAACAACAATGGGACGGCAATCAGGAGCAATCCCTTCTGGAAAATGGTCAGACTTCGGTCGCGCATGGAGGGCAATACAGGCTAATCGGGAGCGGGCGATCCTCCGACTGTTTGGAGTGATCTCTTCGAAGCTACCGGGAGGGCCCGCCTCCCAGCAAGGCACGGCCGAGCTCCACGTCCCGCGCGATTTGCTGGCGCAATTGGTCCAGATTCTCGAACTTCCGTTCGGCGCGGAGAAAACCGGCGAAGCTGATTTCCAGATCTTCGCCGTGGATTTCCTCCGCGAAATCGAAGAGGTGAACTTCCAGAGAGCGCGGGCGGGCGAGCCCGGCGACGGTGGGGCGGGTGCCGATATTGGCCACCCCCGGCAGCAGCCGGTCCCCTCTTCGAGCGGTGATGGCGTAAACGCCGCTCGGCGGGAAAAGCTCGTTGTGCGCGCTCAGATTGGCCGTCGGGAAACCGAGGGTGCGGCCGATTTGCTCGCCGCTTTCGACCGTGCCGAGAACGGTGTAGGGACGGCCCAGCAGTTCGGCGGCCCCCTTGAGATCGCCGGTGCCGATGAGCTGCCGGATGCGGGTGCTGCTCACCGGTTCGCCGTGCAGGGTCACATCGGCGATTCCGTCGGTGCGGAAGTTAAGTTCCCCGCCGAGGGCCTGGAGCAGGAAAAGATTGCCGGCGCGGCGCGCGCCGAAGGTCCAGGTGCGGCCGACGCAGATGGCGGCGAGGGGATGGGCGTGCCGGGCAAGGGCGCGGATGAATTGCCCGGGCGGTGTCGCCGCAAAGGCAAGGGTGAAATCGATGACCAGAAGGTGTCCCACGCCCAGCTGCCCGATCAAATCGGCTTTGTGTCGGGTCGCGGTGAGGACGCGCGGG
>JBGTNO010000155.1:0-1799 GCA_041743065.1 Chthoniobacterales bacterium | reverse complement strand
CCCGGAGGATGCCGCAGCGCTTCCTTTTCAAAATCGATTCGCCGCCGCACCACGGGATCGATCACCCCTTCGAGTTGGAGGGTTTGGTGCGCGTTATCGCTCACGAGTTGCCCGAGCCGTTGCCGCGCCAGGGGTAACTGCGTCAGCGCGCTTTCGTGTCGACTGAGGAAATCCGCTTCGCCCGTGAGCAGAAAACCGCGCATCCCGGTTTCGCTATCCACCAACAGACGAAAAACTTCCTGCGCCTGCTCTTTTACCTGGAAGGTGTGAGTCACCCACGCTTCGGCCGTCTCGCTTTTCTGGCGGGCGACGAAAAACAGCACCGTCGAAAGGATCATCGCCACGAGCGGCGCCGAGAGGACGATCACACCTTTCCCGCGCAGGGGAAAATCCGACCAAGCCTTGGTGACGCTGTTTGTGAGCATGCCTGCCGGGGCAAGCCCGGTGAGACCTCTCAAAGCAGCTTACGTGCAACGTGCCCGGCATTAATGGGGTTGTAGGGCGTCTGTGCCAGACGCCAGAAGCGGCGTGCAGCCGCCACGCCAGGCGGCACCTTCAACTGACCGGGCAAAACACCCGCGAGGGTTCCGCCCTATGACTCGGGCTTCGCGGGAGGCGTCGGGTTTGTGGCCGACCCAGCGGATTTCGCTTTCTTCCTGCTCGACCGATCTTTGGCTCGCGAACCTTTGCCGCGCGGAACCAGCGTGACCGAAACCGGGTTCGGATAATGCGACTTCACTGCACCGGTCGCAGCATCCACGCCGACGCCGATGACCCCGCCGATAAGGACGTTCCCCGCCATGGCGGCTCCGCCGGTCCCGGAGAATCGGCTCTCCACTGCGACGGTCTGCGCGACGTACCCCGACTTACTGATCGTCACGCTAAAGCTCTCTTTCCGCTTCTTCACAAATTCCGCCGGCGTGACTCCTGTTTCGCCCGACGAGAGAACGACATCCGCCGCCGGAGGATCACTCACCACTTTCAACTTCTCATGCACGCCTCGAGTGATCGTCGCGCAGGAGGTAAAAAATAAGAACGAGAGGAGCAGCAAGCGAAGGGAATTCATTAAAGCTGGTGACATTAACCGCGCGACGGCCCGCAATGGAACGACAAAAGTTAAGTCCCGATCCGCTTTTCAGAACTCCGCGCTGCCCGGCGTGCGGGCGAAGGGAATCACGTCGCGGATGTTCGAAACGCCGGTCACGAACATGAGCATCCGCTCAAAACCCAAGCCAAAACCAGCATGCGGCACCGTTCCGTAGCGGCGCAGATCGAGGTACCACTTGTAGTCCGCCGGATCGAGATTGTGCCGGCGCATGTTCGCCTCCAGCACGTCGAGCCGCTCTTCGCGCTGGCTCCCGCCCACGATCTCTCCGATCCCCGGCACGAGCACATCCATCGCGGTCACGGTTTTGTCGTCATCGTTCAAGCGCATGTAGAACGGCTTGATCTCCTTCGGATAATTGAAAACCGTCACCGGACATTTGAAGTGCTTCTCTGTCAGCCAGCGCTCGTGTTCCGATTGCAGATTGGTTCCGTAGGCGACCGGGAATTCAAACTTCTCTCCGCTCTTGAGCAGCAGCTCCACCGCCTCCGTATAACTGATGCGCTGAAACGGCCGTTCCATTACGAAGTCGAGTCGGCCCAGCAATTCCTTGTCGACGAACTTGGAGAATAGCTCCACCTCATCCGGGCAATTCTTGCGTACGTCCGCGATCAAGTATTTCACTAGCTCCTCGGCGACATCCATGTTGCCGTTGAGATCGCAGAAGGCCATCTCCGGCTCGATCATCCAGAAC
>JBGTNO010000154.1:0-16847 GCA_041743065.1 Chthoniobacterales bacterium | reverse complement strand
GCGATGACATCGTGACCGGCGCATTCATCGGTGACGGCGGAACCTCCGAGAACGACTTCAACTCGGGTCTCAATTTCGCCGGGCAGGCGGTGGCGGTGACGGGGGACGGCAGCCAGCTCGATCAAATGGCGGTTGAGGGCGGGTGGCTGCGGCGGTTTCCGATGTGGGACTGGGTGGGCGGCCGGACCTCGGTGATGAGCGCGGTGGGATTGCTGCCGATGGCGTTGCAGGGCCTGAATGTCACCCGTTTTCTCGAAGGCGCCAAGGCGATGGACGAGAAAACGCGGGTGGCGGACACATCGCAAAACGCCGCCATGATGCTGGCGCTGGTGTGGCATTACGCCGGCGAGGGAAGGGGCGCGAAAGACATGGTGCTGCTGCCCTATAAGGATCGGCTGGCCCTTTTCTCGAAATACCTCCAGCAGCTCGTGATGGAATCGCTGGGCAAGGAGTTCGACCGGGACGGCAAGGTGGTAAACCAGGGCATCGCAGTCTATGGCAACAAGGGCTCGACCGATCAGCACGCGTATGTGCAGCAACTGCGCGAGGGCGTGCTTAATTTCTTCGCGACGTTTATCGAGGTGCGCCAGGCCCGCGGCAGCCGTTCCCTGGAAGTCGATCCGGGGGTGACGACCGGGGATTATTTGCAGGGTTTCCTGCGCGGAACCCGGTCGGCGCTTTACGAGAATGGACGGGAATCGATCACCATCAGCATCCCGGCGGTGAACGCGTTTACGGTGGGCGCCCTGATCGCGCTCTATGAAAGAGCGGTGGGTTTCTACGCTGCGCTGGTCAACATCAATGCCTATCATCAGCCCGGTGTGGAAGCCGGGAAAAAGGCCGCGGCTGAGGTGATCGATCTGCAGCGAAAGGTGGGGGAGGTTTTGCAGGCCCGGAGGGGTGAGGAGTTGACCGCCGCCGCTATCGCCGAAGGGGTGGGCGCGAGCCCGGAGGCGGTGTATCATGTCCTGATACATCTGGCCGCCAATCATCCGGAGATCCGGCGCGGGGCGGGCGATTCTCCCGCCACGGATGTTTTCACCGAATCGGCCGCCTGATGCGCTGGGAAGATATAGAGCCGGTGCCGATGGAGCGGGTGAGTCAGTTTGCCCGGCAAATCACGCACGATATCCGCAATGGCCTGAACGCGATCGACCTGCAGGCGGCATACTTGTCGGAGATCGTGGAGGACGAGGAGGCGCGCGAGGAAACCCAGACGCTTCGTACTATGGTGCGCGAGGTCACCCGAATGCTGCAGACGCTTTCGCGAAAATTCCAGGAGCCCTCGGTGGAGGTGATCGATTGCGCGGCCGATATCCTGCTGGAGAGTCTCCAGGGCCGGATGGACGGGTTGTTTCCCCGGCAGAAGAACAAGATAAACTGGAGAAACGACGCCGATTCCGCCGTGGTCCGGGCGGACGTGGAAAGCTTGACGGAGGTGCTGGGCGAACTGTTGCGCAATGCGAGCCAGTTCGCGCCGGGTGAGCCTTTGGTCGAGGTCACCGCCCGATCGCAAAATGGCCGCTTTTTGCTGGAGGTAGTGGAGAGCGAGGTGACGCCCCCCGAGGCCGAGCCCGCCTGCTGGGGAGCGGAACCGCTGGTGAGCACTCAGCGCGGGAGTTTTGGCCTGGGATTGTTTAAGGCGCGGGCGAGCCTGGCGGCGCAGAGCGGCTCGTTGCGGCACCGCTACGATGCGGAGAGCCGGCGGATTGTCTCGCAGATCTCCTTACCGCTGGCACCGGCATGAGCGACGGGCCGTTCAAGGCACGGGTGCTGGTGGTGGACGACGAGCGCCCCATTTTGATGACGTTGCAGGCGCTGCTGGAGCGCCACGGCTACGAGGTCCTGCTGGCCAATTCGGCCGCCGGCGGCTTGAGCCTGCTCGAGGCGGGAAAGCCGGGTATCGTGCTGCTCGACATCGGCTTGCCGGATGCCAACGGACTCGAGGTGCTGGCGACCATCAAAGCGCGGAATCCGCTGGTCCAGGCGATCATCCTGTCGGCGCAGGATTCGCTGAGCAATGCCATCCAGGCGATCAAGCTCGGGGCCTTCCATTTCATCAGCAAACCCTACGCGCCCGAGGAGCTGATGAGCCTGATCGGCCGCGCCATCGAGCAAAGTAACCTCGTCCGCGAAACGGCCGATCTGCGGGCGCAAACGCAGGTGTTGACCGCCCGGCTGAAAAAGGCGGAAGACGCGCTGAAGCCGCTCTTCAAGAGCCGCCGAATGAAAGAGGTCGAGGATCTGCTCGGGCGGGTCTCGCCGAGCGAGGCCAACCTTCTTTTCACCGGCGAGAGCGGCGTCGGCAAGGAAGTGATGGCCAATCGGGTGCATGCGCTCAGTCATCGCGCGAACGGACCGATGGTGAAGCTGAATTGCGCGGCCTTTCCCCCCAACATGATCGAGTCCGAACTCTTTGGCTACATGAAGGGGGCCTTCACGGGCGCGGTGAGCGACTTCAAGGGCATGATCGCCGAGGCCAGCGGCGGGACGCTTTTCCTGGACGAGATCGCCGAGATGCCGGCCGAGTTGCAGACGCGTTTTCTGCGGGTGTTGCAGGAGCGGGAGTTCCGTCCGCTCGGGAGTACCAAGATGGTGAAAGCCGATTTTCGGCTGGTGGCGGCCACCAATCGCGTGATCCCCGAGGCGCTGCGGGATGGTAAGCTTCGGCAGGATCTCTATTATCGCATCAACACGTTCCAGATCGAGATTCCCGCCTTGCGCGAGCGGCGCGAGGACATCGCCGCGCTGGTCCAGGCGTTTCTCCACCGTTTCGCCGCGCAGTCCAGCAAGGAGGTGCCGGTGATCCTGCCGGAAGCGATGGAGATGCTGGTGCGGTATTCGTGGCCGGGCAACGTGCGGGAACTCCAGAACGCGATCGAATATGGAGTGGTGCTCTGTCGCCACGGCCAGATTTCCGAGAAGGAACTGCCCTCGGAGGTGACGCTCCCGCCCGCGCTCCAGGGCCGAAACGCGGCCGCGGCCAACGGGCATGGGAAGGTGGATGCCCTGAATCTCGAAAATTGTGAGCGCGAAGCCATCGTCAGGGCACTGGCGCAGAGTCACGGCAATAAAAAGCGGGCCGCCGAAATTCTCGGTATCCACCGGCCCACTCTCTACGCCAAGATCAAACGCTACGCGATCGAGCTGTAATTTCCGTGGCTTCCCACCCCTCTCTCAAGCACCGGGAAAAGGTGCTGGCCCATGCGGAAGCGCGTCTCGCCTCCCAGGGTAAATACGATCCCCAAGAGCGGCTGGCTCTTTATCAGAAGTTCCTCAAGATCGAGAATCACCGCCTGCGGCTGCGGCACAACGCGGGCGGCGGCGGCCGGGAAATCGCCCGCTCGCGCGCCACGCTGGTGGACATCGTGCTCCGGCACCTCTACGACCACGCGGCTCGCGCGGTCTCGACCGATCTGGCGCTGGTGGCGATCGGCGGTTTTGGCCGGGGCGAGCTGAATCCGTGCAGCGATGTGGATATCATGTTTCTTCACGCCGACTCCTCGGCCAAGGCGGCGTCGGAGGTGGCCGAGGCGGTGCAATCGGTTCTCTACATGCTGTGGGACATCGGTTTCAAAGTCGGGCATTCCACCCGCTCGGTCGGCGCCGCCGTCAAGCAGGCCAACACCGATCCTTTCTCCAAGACAGCGCTGCTGGAATCCCGCCGCGTCGCCGGCGCCCCGTCGCTCTTCGAGGCTTTCCAGAAGGCGTTCGACGCCAAATGCGTGAAGGGACAGGAGCGCAACTACCTCCAGTCGCGGGTGACGAATCAGGCCGAGCGCCACGAGAAACACAGTAACACCATTTACCTGCAGGAGCCGAATGTGAAGAATGGCTGCGGCAGCCTGCGCGACTACCAGAACCTACTCTGGATGAGTTATTTTCAGGAGCGGATCTCCACCACGGCCGAACTGGTCGAGCGGAAATTTCTCTCCGACTCGGAGCGGCGGGAGCTGGAGCGGGCCTACGACTTTCTGCTGCGGGTGCGCACAGAGCTGCACTATCTCGCCGAGCGGCCGAACGATGTGCTGAGCCTGAATCTGCAGTTCACCATCGCCGACCATTTTCAGTATCCGCAGCGCGATATCCTGCGGCGGAGCGAAGCCTTCATGCGCGACTATTACACCCACTCGCGCAGCATTTACTGGCTTACCGAGCTACTCTCCCAGCGGCTCTCCATCCGCGCCGCTGAAGAGGGCGCCTCGCACGAGCATCGCATCTTCGGCCTCATTCCGCGCCGGCCGAAAAAGGTGGAAGCGTTCGATGGCTTCAAGGCGATCGAGGGCAAGCTGCATCCGGAAACTCCCCAGATTTTCCGGGACGATCCCTTCCGGATGATGCGGCTCTTCCAGCACGCGCAGCAGCGCAAGCTGGAGCTCAGCCCGGAGCTGCGGCAGCTCGTGCGGCGGCGCCTGCGTTGTGTGGATCGCACCTTCCAGTATGCGCGCGCCAACCGCATCGTCTTCACCTCCATCCTTTCCCGCAAGGGCGAGGTCGGGCGCATCCTGCGCATGATGCATGAGGTCGATTTTTTGGGGCGTTTCATCCCCGAATTCGGCGGGCTGACCTGCCTGGTGCAGCACGAGTTTTTCCATCGCTACACGGCGGATGAACATACCCTGAAATGCATCGACCAGCTCGATCAACTCATCGACACCGAAGACCCGAAGCTGCGCCGCTACCGCGCGCTCTTCCAGAAACTGCAGGATCCCTACGTGCTCTACCTGGCCCTGCTCCTGCACGATGTGGGCAAGGCGGCCAACGCGAAAAATCACGCGGAGGCCAGCGCGCTCGCCGCCCAAAAAGTGGCCCGCCGCCTCCAGTTGACGCCCGAGCAGCGGCGCTCGATGATTTCGCTGGTCGATAATCATCTTTACCTCTCGGAAGTGGCGCAGCGCCGGAATCTGGACGATCCCGAGACGATCCGCGAGGCGGCGACCGTCACCAAAAATCAGACCGACCTCGACCGGCTGATGCTGCTCACGCTCGCCGACGGGCAGGGCACGAACGACGAGAAGTGGTCCGACTGGAAAGAGACGCTGATGTGGATGCTCTACGAGGAAGTCGCCACTTACTTCGAGGACAGCGCCGCCTTTTTTCGGCAGCAGGAAACCGAGCGCGAGGAACTGCTCTTCGAGGTCACCAGAAAGACGGCGCGCGATTTTGCCGACGAGATCGAGGCGCTTTTCGAGACCATGCCCGACTCCTATTTCCGGGGGCATTCGGCGCAGGATATCGTGGGGCATTTACGGTTGTTTCGGGAATTCATGGTGAAGGGCATGCAGGACGGCGCGCTCGGGCTGGTGCCGGCGGTGAAATGGATCACCCACCCCGAACGCGGCCACAGCGAGATCTGGGTCGTCACCTGGAACCGGAAGGATCTTTTCGCGAAAATCGCCGGCTCGCTCGCGGCCGAGGGCATCAATATTCTCAACGCCGACATCTACACCCGCGCCGACGATCTGGTGCTGGATATCTTCCGGGTATGCGACACAGGTTTCCAGCCCGTCACCGAGCGGAAGGCGATGGATAAAGTGGAGCGCCATCTCACCGAGTCACTGAGGCACGAGCGCTTCGATTTCCGCCCGCTGCTCGAGCGCACGCAGCGGCGGCACGGTTTCCATCTCTCTCAGCGGCTCGATTTTCCCACCCGCATCGTGGTGGCCAACGACTCCAGCCCCTCCTACACCATGGTGGAGGTGCAGACGCCCGACCGCATCGGCCTGCTCTACAATCTGCTCCGCTCCTTTTCGCGGCTGAAGGTGGATATCGCCCGCTCCCGCATCTCCACGGAAAAAGGGGCGGCCATCGATACCTTCTACGTTCGCGGCCCCGATGGGAAAAAGATCACCAACGCTGAAAGCATCCGGCGCATGCATCGGGCACTGAACCGCGCCGCCACCCGGCGGACCGCCAGTCTCCTGGCCTCACCCTAGGCCGCGCCGGGTTCAGGTTTACCGGCGCACGTTCTCGACGCAGCGCGCGAGCCGATTGCCGATGGGCGGGCCGGCGATTCCGAGCGCTTCGTGGTGATTGCAGCCCCGCCCTCACCACCGCCATTCCTCGGAAACGAGCGGGCCACTACGGCGTGGGACAAATTCAACGGCACTCATCGGATTCGCGCCTCCGAGCCGTTTTAAAAATGCCCGCCCTTGGCAAGGCTCGTCTTTTGGCGTCATGTTTCGGCACTTTTCGCCTTCATGCCTGTTTTTACGAATCTCGCGGCCTACCGGTTCGCTCCCCTGCCGGAGCTGGAGCCGCTGCGCGAGGATCTCCTCGCCCGGTGCCAGGCGGAGGATATGCGCGGGACCATCCTGCTCAGCCCGGAAGGCATCAACCTGTTTGTCGCCGCCGAGCGGGCCAGCATCGACCGGCTGCTGGCATGGTTGCGCCTTTTACCGGGCCTGCAGGATCTCACCGGCAGATTCAGTGAGAGCGATCATCAGCCGTTCAGCCGCATGCTGGTTCGGGTGAAACGCGAGATCATCGCCTTCGGCGTGCCGGGTATCGATCCGGCGGCTCGACCGGCTCCGAGGATCGCTCCGCGGGAATTGCGGCAGTGGCTCGATCAAGGCCGGCCGGTCACGCTGCTCGATATCCGCAACACCTACGAGGTGAAGCTCGGCACGTTTCGAAATGCGGAGACGCTCGCACTGGAGCACTTCCGGGACTTTCCGACGGTGGCGGCGCTTTTGCCGGAGGAGATGAAGCAGCAGCCGTTGGTGACGTTTTGCACGGGCGGGATTCGCTGCGAAAAGGCCGCGCCGTTTCTGGAGCGGAGTGGGTTCAAAAATGTTTTCCAGCTCGACGGCGGGATTCTGAATTACTTCGAGCAGTGCGGCGGGAAGCACTTCGACGGCGACTGCTTTGTCTTCGACAAGCGGGTGGCGGTGGACGCCGAGCTGCGGGAAACGGGCGCGGCGCTCTGCTTCGCCTGCCAGGAACCGCTCACCGTGGCGGAGCAGGCCGATCCCCGCTACGTGGCGTCGGTTTCGTGTCCGCACTGCGCTGGCTGGTGAAGCGCGCTTCCCGCCAGCGCTTTACAGCGTCTTGCAGAAGTCTTCGAAACGATCGAGACCCTTCTTGATCACGTCGAGACTGGTGGCGTAACTGAAGCGAATGGTGCGGTCGTCGCCGAAGGCGATGCCGGGCACGACGGCCACATTGGCCTTGCTGAGCAGACGGTCACAGAAGTTCTGCGATTTGAGCGAGAGCGCGGAAATGTTGGCCAGAATGTAAAAAGCGCCCCGCGGCTTCACCGCGGTCACGCCGTTGACCGAAACGATGCGGTCATACATGTAGTCCCGCCGCATGGCGAACTCGGCGCGCATGTCCTCGACCGGTTGCTGATCGCCCTTCAGCGCGGCCAGGCCGCCCTTTTGCGAGAACGAGCACGGGTTGGAAGTGCTGTGGCTCTGCATCGAGTCGATCGCCTTGGCCAGCTCTTCCGGAGCGGCCAGGTAGCCCAGCCGCCAGCCGGTCATCGCGTAGGCTTTGCTGAAACCATTCACCGTCACGGTCAGGTCGTAGGCTTCCTTGGACAGGGAGGCGATGCTGACGTGCTCGGCTCCGTCGTAAATCAGCTTCTCGTAGATTTCGTCGGAGAGAATGGTGATCTCCTCTTCGGCGGCGACGGCGACGATGGCTTCCAGTTCCCCGCGGGTGTAAACGGATCCGGTGGGATTGCCGGGCGTGTTGATGATGACCATCTTCGTGCGCGGGGTCATCGCGTTCTCGAAATCCTCGGCGGTCATCTTCCAGTCGTTCGCTTCCGTGGTTTCCACGAAAACGGGTTCGGCGCCCGCGAGGCGGACCATTTCCGGATAGCTCAGCCAGTAAGGCGAGGGAATGAGAACTTCATCGCCGGGCTCGCAGATGGCCAGGATGGCGTTGAAGCAGGAGTGCTTGGCGCCGTTGCTCACGATCACCTGATGGGCCTGATAATCGAGGTGGTTGTCTTCCTTCAACTTGTCGGCAATGGCCTGGCGCAGCTCGGGAATGCCGGAGCTGGGCGTGTATTTGGTGAATCCGCCGTCGAGGGAGGCCATGGCGGCCGCCTTGATATGCTCGGGCGTGTCGAAATCGGGCTCGCCCGCGCCGAAGCCGCAGATGTCGATGCCTTCGGCCTTCATGGCTTTGGCTTTGCTGTCGATCGAAAGAGTCAGCGAGGGGCTGAGAATAGTGGCTCTGTGTGCTAGTTCCATAATGGTTTTGGTAGGGTCGTGAATATTCAGTGTGGATGGTAAAGATCGATCAATTCTTTGAGATTGTTTTCGCGGACCTGGACGATGTCCATCTCGCGGGCCGCGTTCTCGGGCGAATCGGAGGCGTGGGCGGCGTTGATCATGATGGTCTGGCCAAACTCGCGGCGGATCGAGCCGGGCGGGGCCTGCGACGGATCGGTCGGGCCGAGGAGCTGGCGGATCTTCGCCACCGCGTTCTCGCCTTCGTACACAATGGCGACGCAGGTTTCCGTGCCGGGATCTTCGCGCCGCTCGGGCGGGCATTCGCTCGGGCGGTGACCGGCCATAAACTTGACCAGATTTTCCCAGTGCTGGCGACCCGCGATCGGGCCCAGCAGATCGCCGAGCTGTCGCTGCGCCTCCTCGTTGAGCGACAGACCCGTCTCGCGCTCCAGGAGCATCCGCGCCTCGGTGCCGACGGGATCACGCTTGATCCGTTGCAGCACTGGCAGCACCGGGCCGTAGAAAACTTCCGCCTGCGCCACGCTCATGCGGTGGACTTTGAAGGCGACAATATTCAGCCCCGAGCGCGAGAAAACATCGATCACACCGCCCGGCCGCGCGTTCGGAAAGCGGAAATTGTCGGGCTTGATCAGGACCAGCGTCCGCTCTGGAGTGACGTCGGCCGGGTAAGGGACAATCCCCTCGAGCAGGCCGCCATCGCTCTCGGAAAAATCGGCCCACAGCCGCAGACCGCGCGCCGCCGATTCGGCATCCGGCGGAGTGAGCGCGGCGGGTTCGAAATAGGTGACCTTTCCCTCCGCGTCGGCCAGATAGTCGCCGAAAGTGTCGCGAATCGTCTCGCCCGTGGTGCGACCGTTCACAATGTGGCCGACGGCGTGGCGCAGCCGGGCGATGGCGTCTTCGCCCCGGAAAAGCAGAAACATGGCGCGGCGGCGCGCACCGTCCCCGCCGGGAGCGATCTCCCGCCGCAGATAGTCGCGGAGCAGTTCCTGCGTGCGGCGGTGGCGCGGCTCCTCGGTGGTCACGATCTGCGCCGCGAAGCGCTCGATCAGCTCTCGGCTGGGCGCGAACATGCGCGAGCGGATGAGATCCAGTCCCGTCCGGGAAATCAGCCGCGCCAAGATGCCCCCGGTCCGCGATTTGCGGATCGAGTGGGGCGTGATGATCACATAGGAAACTTCTTCTGCCATGAAATGAAAAATGCCTGCGCCCGTCCCGGCCGGATTCTCGGAGAATCGACCTGAGTCGTGCGTAGGCAGCGCCGTTTCTGGAGAACCCGGAAAAACGGTCCGGCGAAGCTATCGGGTGCCCGGCGAGAGCGTCAACGGTATTTTGCGAAGGGGCGCGGACCCGCCCGCTACCGCCGATCAGCCGGCCACAGCGTGGACTTGGGCGATCGCGCTATGCCCACGGCCTGCGGCTGGGCGAGCGGGAACATCGGCGTCTTCAGCGGCGCGCAACCTCCTCGGTTCGGGCGAGGACGAAGCGGGCGATGACCTGCATGTCGCTCGTGCGCGGGGATTCATCGCAACGGGCGAGTCGGGCGGTGACCTCGGGGCGGTGGAGGATCTGGCCGGCTTTCCAGATCCAAGCGCGCGGGTCGTAGGGGCCGACGAGGCGGGGATCGCTCCAGGTGTGGAGGGAAAGGAGGCGCGGGGTCAACGCGGCGGCGATGTGCATGGGGCCGCTATCGACGCTCACCACAAAGGCGCTCTGGCGAATGAGCCCGATCAATTGCTCGAGGCTGGTCTGGTTAAGCAGGTTGGCGACGTTATCCGGAAACTGAGGCAGATCGGCTTCGGCGCGGCCGACCAGCACGACGGGCGTGTCGCCCAGCTCGCGGCAGAAACGCAGGGTTTGCCCCAGGTTGAGCGACTTGCCCTCGCCGCGCGAAAAGGGGTGCAGCAGGACGAAGCCGGGGGGCAATCCGTTCATCGGCTCGCCGGGGGGCAGGGGAAACTGGGCGGGGGTGTCGGCGGCGAGGCCGAGCGCGGTGATCAGGCGCAGGTAGCGATCGACGGCGTGTTCCTCCGGCCGCATCGGCACGACCTGGGTGGCCAGGGTGCGGTTGAGCAACTCGGCATCCGACAGGCAGAGGATGCGGCGGGCGCCGGAGGCCCGGGCCATGAGTCCGCTGCGGAAGAGGCCCTGGAAATCGAGGGCCAGCTCGGGCCGAAAGCGGCGCAGTCCCCTCGCCCAGCGCCAAAAGGGCAGGGTCCAGCGGAGGCCGCGAAATTGGGCGCGCGGAAACGGGATGATTTCTTCGAGGTCGGGATTGCCGCGCAACAGCGGAGCCCACTCGGAATTGACGACCCAGCGGATGCGGGCGGCGGGTCGGGCGGCTTTCAGCCGACGCACGGCGGGCAGGGTGTGCACGATGTCGCCCAGCGAACTGGGCTTGAGCACCAGGATTTCTTCCTCCCGGATCGCCATCTATTTTCCCAGGGCCAGGCGGTCGGCGAGTCGCTGGGGCAGGCCGGCTTCGACGATCTTATCCTGGGCGAGGTAGATGTCGTACTCGATGCGGCGCAGCTCGACCGTTTTCCGCTCGGTATCGTAGATGGCATAGGCGGAATGCCAGTCGCCGTCGCGCGGCTGCCCGACGCTGCCGACGTTGACGAAATACTTTTTGCCCTGTTCGATCTCGAGGGTCTCGAAGGGGACGCCTCTCACGGATCCGTCGCGCACGTAGGCGCGCGGGGAATGGGTGTGGCCGTAGAAGCAGAGGGAGGTGTGCTGGTAGTTGAAGCTGAAGGAGGCGTCGAGCTGGTTGAAGACGTAGGCCCACTCGTGCGGGCTGTCGAGGGTGGCGTGAACGACGGTGAAATCCCGCACCTGGCGCACGAGCCGCAGCTCGCGCAGCCAGCGTTTGTCGTCATCGGTCAACTGCTTGCGGGTCCAGGTGATGGCTTCTTCGGCCAGGGGGTTGAAGCCGGTGAGGTCATCGACGATGGAGGCCTGTTCGTCGTGGTTTCCCTTCACCACCGGGCAGCCGAGTTCGCGAATGAGGGCGAGGCAATCGTGCGGGTTGGCGTTGTAGCCGACGACATCGCCCAGGCAGACATGATGGGTGCAGACCTGCTCGGCCGCGTCGGCCAGCACGGCCTGCAGGGCCTCCAGATTGGCATGTATGTCTCCAAATACCGCGAAACGCATGATCTATAGTCGATGTTCCAACCCCGGAGACGCTGCCCACGTTTCGAGGGCTACCGTGGTCTTCCAGCGACCCTCCGGCGGTCAGGCAGCCGGATTATAAACTCTTTCGCCGACAGGAACATGCAATTTTTCCTGTAGCTCTCCGAGCCACCGCAGGAGGGTGGGGAACCGATTTTTCTCGCTCTCGAGATAGAGGGCGCGCAGGCGCCGGTAGGCTTCTTCATCGTGGCCGGGGCAGGCCGCCAGCTCGTAGGCGGTGAAGCGGTGGATATACTCGGGCGCGCCGGGCAGCTTCCCGGCGGCGGCGTACTGCGCGGCCGCTCCGCAGTGATCCTTGTATTTATCCTTCAGGAGGAGCGCCATCCGATCCCGCAATTCCCAGCGGTCGGGATTATTCCGGATGCCGCGCTGGAGCAGATCGCGCCCGAGGTCGAAGTATTCCCGCTGGGCCTTGCGCCGGAGCGGTTCGGTGGGAATCCTGGGATCTTCGAGGGCGGCGACGCTGGCATTCCAGGCCATGTGCCAGGCGGACATGTCCCAGAAAAGGACGGCGCGGGGCTGGAGCGCGGTCACGCTATGGAAGAGGAGCGCCATGCGGCCCCACTCGGTGCGTTCCCAGGCCGAATGCGCGTCCAGCCAGAGGGCGTCCGCCACCAGCGAGCGAAAGCCGCTCAGCGCGGCGAGGAAGCCGAGCTGGCCGATCCTTTCCCGAAGTTCCAGATCGAGCTGGGCGCCGTGGAAAAAGTTGCGCCGGTGTTCCTCGGTGAGCGCCTGCTCGAAGGGCAGCCGGACCGCTCCGAAAATCAGCAGAATGACCGCGGCCAATAGGTAACGGCGTTTCTCGCCCATGGGCCGGGCCTTCGGGAAAGATGCGGCGGTCTCCATCGATTCACGCTGGAGGATTTAGGGTCAGCGAAAAAATTTCACCTAAAGTGAGGTCAGTTCTCCAAGCGCTCGTTAGATCCACTTGGTAGCGATCCAGCATATC
This sequence comes from Chthoniobacterales bacterium, assembly GCA_041743065.1. Lineage (GTDB taxonomy): Bacteria > Verrucomicrobiota > Verrucomicrobiia > Chthoniobacterales > Chthoniobacteraceae > JBBSOD01. Next base: position 4,496 of record JBGTNO010000154.1, on the reverse strand, counting down.
GCGATGGAGCGTCGCACTCATCACAGCTCCTTCCCGGCGAAGACGATGTAGGCGACGAGCAGATAGACGACGACGTAAACGAGCCCCAGGCCGCAAGTTTTCAGAAACATGGCGAGGGCGATGGCGTTTCCGACCACGATGTCGTCGATCAGATTAAAAAGCTGCAAATCCGGGAAAACGAGCGAGACGATCCCCAGAAAGATTTTGGTCAGCACGCCCGCGCCCAGGGTGGACAGCCAGTAATCGCGCGCCACGCCCTGCACATGGCCGATGATGTAAATCACCACCGAGACCATGATGGTGAAGATCCACGACGAGGCGAAGGTGGAGATGAAAAGAGTGAGCGCGGCAAACAGCGCCGCCTTCAGGTAGATGACCACCACGCCCGCTCCGAGAGCCCACGAGAAGGTGGTGGCGTGGAGCTGATCCAGCGCGTATTGCAGCTTCGGCGGATCCTGCGCAAACTCCTGGCGCAGCTGCCCCACGACCAGTTCCTGGCGACCGTAGAGCGTGAGCGCGAACACGCCCGCCATCAGCGCCGTGGCGACCGCCAGCAGGACCAGCACGCCGATGAACTTGCCCAGCAGATACTCGAATCGCGGGACCGGTTTGGCCAGAATGGTGTAAAGGGTGCGGTCCTCGATGTCTTTCGGGAGCAGCATGGCCGTGGCCAGCACCGCCAGCAGCCAGGTAAAGATCGACATCGCGCCCAGCGACACATCCTTGAGCACCTGGAACTGCTCCTGAAAACTAAGCTCCACCACGAAGGCCGAACTGCCGATCAGCACCAGCGCAAAGATGAGCAGGAAGTAAAACACCTTCAGCCGCACCAGTTCCAGCAAGGTGTTGCCCGCGATGGCGCGGACGCGAGCCGGAGAGAAGACGCGGTGGCGCGGCTGCGTGGGGGCAAGGCTCGCGCTCATGGCTCACCTCCCGTCACCTCGAGGAAATAGCGTTCCAAGGTGAACTGCGGCTTCCGGTTTTCCAGGATCAGCGCGCCGGACCGCCTGGCCAGTTGCTCGATCTCCGCGAGCATTTCCGGCGAGGCGTTTTCCAGGATCAGCTCGGTCTGATTCTCGATGGAGATGAGCGATTCCAGCGGGCCTTCGCGGACCAGTTTGCCGAGGTGCAGGATGCCGATGCGGTCGCAGATTTCCTGCACCTGGCCGAGCAGATGCGAGCAGAGGAGGACGGTGATGCCGCGTTCCTTGAAGCTGAGAATGAGGTCGCGAATCTCGCGCGAGCCCGCCGGATCGACACCCGCCGTCGGCTCGTCCAGGACGAGCAGGCGCGGCTCCTGGATGAGGGCCTGGCCGAGCCCGATGCGCTGAAGCATGCCTTTCGAGTAGCCCCCGAGGCGGCGATGGCGGGCATCTTCCAGGCCGACCAGCTTGAGCAATTCCTCGATCCGATCCCGCAACGTCGAACCGCTCATGCCGCAGATTTTTCCATAGAAACGCAGCGTCTCCTCGCCGGTGAGATACTTGTAAAAATACGGATTCTCCGGCAGGAAACCGACTTCCTCGCGGCTCTCGACCCGCGAGCTGTCGCGGCCGAAAATCTGGGTGGTGCCGGAGGTGGGCGGGATGAGGCCCAGCACCACCTTCATCGTGGTGCTCTTGCCCGAGCCATTCGGCCCCAGCAGCCCATAGACCTGGCCCGGCTCCACTTCCAGCGAGAGATCCCGCACCGCCAGCACCTTCCGCCGCCGGAAGGGGATGGGAAATACCTTGGTCAGGTTCTTGATGGAAATAGCGCTCATGCGGGGAGGAAGCCTCAGGACAAAATCTGGAATCCTTTGCCACCGGGCTCGCCTTGGTGCTCCGACACGCTGGCATGGCGGATGTTCGCTTTCAATTCGCTTTCGCCAATCCCCCTGAGAAATTCCCTCACCTCCCCGCTCTCGCCCATGGCCAGAAGCTCCACCCTCCCATCCGGCAGATTCCGGACCCATCCGGTGATGTCGTAGCCGGTGGCGATCCGCTTCACCGTCCAGCGAAATCCCACCCCCTGCACCTTTCCCTCATAGAATACCTGAAGCGCCAGCATGCTGTCTGGATAACAGAAAGCGGGATCTCCTCCAACCACTTCGCGATTGTCATCCGCACAAAAAAAACCTCTCCACCGGGTCACGATGGAGAGGTGCGGCTATAAAAGCGCTATTTTTTCAGCTTACTCGATGTTATCGCCGGTGTCGGAAGTCTTGTCGGCCGTAGCGGCATCGACATCGTCTTTCTTGACCGCCGCCTTGTCGGAGTCCTTCTTCATTTTCTTATCGCTGGCGGCCATGTACTCCTCTTTCGAGAGCATGCCGTCTTTATTCTTATCCGCTTTGGCGAACCATTTCTCTTTCTTGACATCAGTGTCCGCGGCGTGAGTGACCGGCGCGAAAGTGATGGCGGCCATGGCAGCCAGGCCGATACCGAGGGTTGTTTTCATTTTATTCATATCTTTTTTGTGTGGATTGTGACTGGTCGGGGAACCTTGAGACAGGGGGCCGTCCAGTTATCTAGAGAATCGGGCGAGCCAGGCTGGCCGGACGCGCTGGCGGCGGCGTTTTTGGAAAAATCCGCCGCCGCTGCTGCCGCGACCCGCGGAATTACGCCTCGTCCGGCTTATCTCCGGATTCATCCTCGCCCGGTGGCCTCTTGCCCTTGCGCGGACCTTCCCCGCGAGGGCGGGGTTTGAACTCGTCCCTGGAAATCTCGCCATCGTTGTTGGTGTCCATTTCCTGGAAACGTTTCTCGATCCGATCCATGGCCTCCTCCTGCATTTCTTTCAGGCTGAGCGTGCCGCTTTTATCGGTATCCGCTTCGGCGAAATGCTTTTTCATCATTTCGGGATTGGGGCCGCGCTCGCGGGCGTGACGTCCGGGGCCATCCCCGGGATTTTCGTCGTGGGCAGAGGCGGGAAGCGCCAGGCCGAGGGTCAGGAGAGCGGCTCCACCGCATAAATGTTTATTCATCATTACTTTTTTATTCGTTGGTTTTCTGAGCCCGGCGGTGGCGCTGGGCGACAGAAGAGAAACCCCCGATCAGACCGCAGAGTTGCGACCGAACGAAGAAACCTCGCCGATGATGCACCGGTCCCGAGGGCCGATCGAGGTGCCACCGCGGCGTGGTCTCGCCCGCGCCCGCGGGGGCGCCGCCGCTGGCTTCAGCTTCCCTCTTTGAGCTGCCCGAGCAGTTTTTCCACTTTCTGCCGCATGATCTTGCCGGATTTGAACTTCACGGTAGCGCGCTCGGGAATTTTGAAACTGCTTCCCGGCTGGTTCGGATTTCGCCCGACGCGAGCTTTGGTGAGCCGCACTTCGAGAATGCCGAAATTCCGCAATTCGACCGATTCCCCCTTGGCCAGCGCGTCGGTGATGTGATCAAGCGTGCGCTGAATCACATCCAAAACCTGATGCTGGACCAGTCCGGTCTCATTGCTGATTTTTACTACCAAGTCCCTTTTGGTGAGGTTAGCCATGACGGGCGCGAATAGTAGCCGATCCACCGGACTTCCCGCAAGAAATACTGTGTCTTATTCCGAAAGATCGATCACTTCGGCGACGGTTTTAAAGTGCGTTTTGGCGGTTTCGCGCAGAATCGAGGGAGAATGAGCGGCCACCAGATCGCGCGCCACCGCCTTCACCGGCGCGGAGGCGCCGCGAGGCAACTTCACGCCCAACCGCTGGCCGGTCAGGTCCATCCAGTCGATGAAACGCTCCCGCGCGATGATCGAGGCCGCCGCCACCGCCGGGTCCGACTCCGCTTTGGTCCGCTGTTCGAGCCGCAGGCTCTGGCCGGATTTCATGAGGGCTCGCTCGATCAGCTTGGGATGGGCGAACTGATCGGAAAGCGCGCGCGGGCAATCGGGCTGGCGTTTGGCCAGATTCTCGATCACCCGGGCGTGGCCCCAGGCGAGCAGCCGGTTCAGGTTGCCGATCTTCTCGAAAAGTTCGTTGTAGCGCGGCGGCGCGATCACGACCGTTTCGATCAGGATGCCGCGAATTTTTTTAATGGCGCGAGCCAGCAGGCGGAGGCGGGCGTCGGAGCTGATTTTCTTGGAATCCCGCACGCCGGCGGCCTGCAATTCGCGGACGATGTCCGGATTCACATAGGCTCCGGCGATGATCAGCGGGCCGAAAAAATCGCCCTTCCCGCTTTCATCGATGCCGAAATGAGGTTCGTAGATTTCCGGGTTGAGCGTTTCCTCGTAACCGAGCCGCGCCGCTCCCAGCACCTCGGGCTCCAGGGTAAACTCGACGAACTCCTCCGTGCCTTTGCCCTGCACGACAATCTTCGGGCCTTTCTCATACACCGCGATATTCAGCTTGGCCTTCTTCGCGTAGTAGAGCGTGTAGGGCTTCGGCTCGAAATCGAACTCGCCCCGCAGCAGGATGGTCCGAAGTTTCTCCGCCTGCTCCGCGGTCAGCGGCGCGGTGAAAAGCGTGAGCGGCTGGGCGGGGGCGCGCATGATCCGCCGCTCACCGCGACCACGAGGGCTCGGAA
>JBGTNO010000153.1:0-7942 GCA_041743065.1 Chthoniobacterales bacterium | reverse complement strand
GCGACGAGGCCGGCGGCGGCGCGCCGCATCAATTCGCGGGATTGTCCGGTGCTGAGCGCGATGGGCGGCGCGGCCGGATGTTGGCGGATGATTTCCTGCATGAGACCGGCCATTTTCGGCGAAGCGGCGGCGGCTTCGAAGCGGAGGGCGGGATGGGTGCGGGCGAGTTCCCGGGCGGCCCCGACGAGGGCGGGGAAAATCTGGCTCACTTCTTTGCGCCGACTGCCGGGGAAGAGGCCGATCAGGTTTTCTTCGCGGCGGAGATGGCCGATCTGGCCTTGCAGCCGATCGACGAGCGGATGACCGACAAACTCGGTGCGGAGTCCGGATTTCTCGTAAAGCTCTTTCTCGAAGGGAAACAGGCAGAGCATCAGGTCGAGGGTGCGGGCCATCTTCGGGATGCGGCGGCGGTGCCAGGCCCACACTTGTGGGCTGATGTAATAGATGACTTTAGACGGCAGGTCGCGGCGTTTGATCGCCGCGGCGAGGCGAAGGTTGAACCCCGGATAATCGACCAGGATGACCGCGCCGGGTCGGGTTTTCTCGATCTCGGCCAGTGTCTCCGCGAATTTCCGGCGGAACCACGGATACTTCTTTACCACATCGACGAAGCCGATCACGCCGGCTTCCTCGACCCAGTCTTCGAAGCCGGGCTCGGCCAGCGCGGCCATCTTTTCGCCGCCGCGGCCGTGGAAGCGGCAGGCCGGATCGAGGGATCGCAGGGCGGTCATGAGCTCGGCCCCGCGGGAGTCGCCACTCTGCTCGCCGGCGATTAGGTAAAGGTCGTCCCTGCGCTTAATCCTGCTCATCCTCTTACTCTCCGCCGGGAAAAGATGAAGATTATGAGTAAGAGCATGATTAAGAGAAGACGGGAGGACTTACGTTTTAGGGTTTTCGCGCAGGTTGCGCTCGATCTCGCGGGTGATGCGGATGGCCAGCTCCAGCGCGGCGGTGGCTTCGTAACCGGACACTTTGGGCCGCGCTCCAAGCCGGCTGCACTCGAGGAAATCGTGGAGCTGGCGCTGGAGTGGCTCGCCTTTCTCGATGGCCACTTCGTCGCGACCAATGGAAAGCAGCTTCTTGCGGTAGATCTCGCCGGTCTGGTTGCCGTAGTCGAGCGAGAGGTAGGCGTCCTCCTGAAAAACGCGGATCTTGCGCATCTTCTCGGGGCTGATGCGGCTGGCGGTGATGTTGGCGACGCGGCCATTTTCGAAACGAAGCCGCGCGTTGGCGATGTCCTCGCCTTTGCTGAGCACGGGAACGCCGACGGCATCCAGCGATTTCAGCGGCGATTTGACGAGGTGCAGGATGATTTCCAGATCGTGGATCATGAGGTCGAGCACCACGCCGATTTCGGTGCTGCGGTTCGGGTAAGGCGAAAGCCGGTGGGCCTCGATGAAGCGCGGCTTGGTGAGATGCTGCTCGAGGGCGCTGAGGACGGGATTGAAACGCTCGACATGACCGACCTGGAGGACGAGCCCGCGTTCCTGGGCGAGATCGACGAGTTCCTTGGCCTCGGCGGGATGCTCGGTGATGGGCTTCTCGATGAGCACGTGCTTGCCGGCGCTGAGGAGGTGCTTCCCAATGGGATAATGGCTCGGCGTGGGCGTGGCGACGGTGGCGGCATCGACGCGGGCCTGAAATTCCGCCAGGGAAAAGACGGCTTCCGCTCCGGACTGGGCGGCCAGTTCGCGGGCGGCTTTTTTGTTGGTGTCGAAAATGGCGGTGAACTCACCGTTCTCGAGTTCGGAGAGGATGCGGGCGTGGTTTTTGCCGATGTGGCCAACACCGACGACGCCGACGCGGATCTTTGAGGGAGCGGTCATTTTTTGGACAGAATTTACAGAATTAACCAAATTTTTGGGGAAAGAAGATGAGCCGGACCTAATGCTGTAATTCTGAAAATTCTATCTAATATTTTCCCGCGCCGTAGAGGGTGATGCGATGCCGGTCCGCGAGGGCACTCAACTCTTCGGGATCGAGCAGGATCGTCTTACCCGCTTCGACGGCGATGACCCGCAGGCTGGCCTCGCGAGCGGTCTCCAGGGTCTGCGTGCCGACGACCGGAACGTCGAACCGCAAATCCTGATTCGGCTTGGAAACTTTGACCATGACGGAATTTTTCCGGCCGAGCGCGCCGCCGCGTTTGATGGCTTGGTTGGTGCCCTCGAAGGCTTCCACGGCGAGGATGGTGCCGTTCCGAACCACGACGGTCTGGCCGATATCGAGACGGCTCACCTCCTTGGCGAGCTGGAAACCGTAGGCAACGTCCGCCCGCTCCCTCTCGCGCAAATCGGGGCCGCAGATGACACCGGCGGGGGCGAGTGATTTTTCCATGTAAGTGGTCGCATCGAGCAGGGTGATGCCGGCCTCGGCGAGCTCGTCGGCGATCGCGCCGAAAATGGTTTCGGCATTACGCCGCTTGAGGCGGCCCAAAAGCATGAGCGCCTTCCAATCGGGGCGGAGATCGAAAAGATGGGAGGGCGCGATCTGGCCGGCCATGATCGCTTCGGTCACGCCTTTCCGTTGGAAAAACTTGATCATGCGCCCGAGCTGGCCGACCCGCATCCACTGGACCTCGTCGGCGACGTGGGCGATTTCGGGATGGGTTTCCTTCTCGAAGGCCGCCGCCACGATGGGCGAACGCCCGGCGGCGCGCGCTTCTCGGGCGAGGGTGAGGGGATAGCTGCCGTGGCCGGCGATGAGGCCGAGTGAATTTTCCAAGGGCGGCAGCCTAGCGGCAGAGACCCGGGTAAGTCAGCATTCCATTTTCTTAGCTGCCCGACCTGCCGAGAAGATATCCAGCGGAAAAAACGTGAGGGGGGATATGGCAAAAGTGGCCGACACGAAGCAAGCGATAAAATGAACTCGATAAAATGAACTCGCACCCACGCGAAGGATCGGACAAATTCCAGGTCGAAATGAGAACGCGTTCCCTCCTGCTCTGCCTCTTGGTCTCCATTTTTGCGCTGGAGGCTTCCGCCCAGTTCACCGTTCGCCTCGGCCGGGACGGCGGCTATCGCTCCGGCAATTACGACGGCTATTGGAGCCCGCAATACACGCCGCGGAATTTCCAGCAGGAGATGGCGCGCGTGCGCTTCGCGAACAAGACGCGCGGTCAGATAGAACTCTACTATCTCGACCGCTACGATTCCTGGAAGTGGGTGGAATCGTTGGATCCAGGCGACGCGGTCAAGGTGGATTCACCCGTGGGCGATGTCTGGATCGCGCGCGGGCGAGGTGGCGAGATCCTGCAGCGCATCATTGTCCGTCCGGGCGCGCAGACGGTGGAGATTCGATACGCGGCGTCTTATTACGATGGCCACCGCTATGGCCCGAAAAAAGCGAAACGCTTCGATCTCAAATTTCGCAACAAGACCTCGCGCCCGGTCGTCGTCTATTGTTTGCAGCCTTGGGGCGAATGGGTCTGGATCGGCCGGGTGAGTCCCTATGGCGGGGAGATGCAGGTCGAGACCTATCGCGACCAGGAGTTCCGGGTGCTCGATTACCGGGGCCGGAAGCTGAAGCATTTCCGGGCGGATCCGGACAAAGCGCGCCTTACGCTGGATTGATCGGCCGCTCCTCAGCGAATGGCCAGGCGCCGTTCGCGTTTGCGGAAGAAGGCGCGGAGCGGGAGCAGGTAATCTTCGTCGGTCCGCAGGGTGATCGAGTCGATGCGCTGGCGTCGCAGCAATTGCTGCAACTCGGCGTGGCGGCGATCGACCAGGTGCCGGAAAGCGGCGCGCACGGAGCGGTCGGAGGTGTTAATCTCGATCTGTTCGCCGGTTTCGGCGTCTTCGAGCGTCAGGTAGCCGACCTCGGGCAGTTCCTCCTCGCCGGGGTCGATAATGTCGATGGCGATGAGATCGTGACGCTGGCTGGTGGCGCTGAGCGATTTGGAGAAATCCGGAGCCTGAAAGTCGGAGATGAGGAAAACGACGGCGCGGCGCGGGACGAGTTTGCTGAGATAATCGAGCGCCTGGCCGGGATCGGTGCCGCGTCCGGTGGGGCTGAAGTAAAGGATCTCGCGAATGAGCCGCAGCGTGTGACTGCGGCCTTTTTTGGGCGGGATGTAGAGTTCGACGTGATCGGAGAAAAGGATGAGGCCGACTTTGTCGTTGTTGCGGATGGCGCTGAAGGCGAGGACGCAGGCGATCTCGGCGGACAGTTCGCGCTTGCTGAGATCGACGCTGCCGAATTGACCCGAAGCGCTGACATCGACCACCAGCATGACGGTCAGCTCGCGCTCTTCGGTGAACTTTTTCACGTAAGGATCGCCGAGCCGCGCGGTCACATTCCAGTCGATGGTGCGCACTTCGTCGCCGGGGGCGTATTGGCGGACTTCCTCGAAATTCATGCCGCGGCCTTTGAAAACGCTGCGGTACTGGCCCGCGAAGGCGGTCTGGACCAGGCCTTTCGTCTTGAGCTCGAGGTGGCGGATCTTCTGGAGGATCTCTTTGGGATCGGTGGTCATCCTCTAGGGCACGGGCAGTCCGGCGAAGATGCGGTCGATCAAATTCTCGGCGGTGATGGACTCCGCCTCGGCTTCGTAGCTGACGATGAGGCGGTGGCGGAGCACGTCGGCCCCGATGCTCTTCACAGCCTGCGGCGTGGCGTAGCCGCGGCCCTGCAGGAAGGCGTGCGCCCGGGCGGCGCGGGTGAGATTGATGGTGGCGCGCGGTGAAGCGCCGTAGCGGATGAGGCCCTCGAGATCGAGGTGGTAGGACTTCGGCTCGCGAGTGGCCCACACGATATCGACGATGTAATCGCGCACGCGGTCGTCGATGTAGATTTGGTTCACAATCTCGCGCGCGCTGAGGATTTCGGCGGGATCGATGACGGCGTTGACCTGCGGAATCGCGGTGCTGCTGGCCATGAGATCGAGGATTTGACGTTCCTCGGCTTTGGTCGGGTAGCCGACATTCAGCTTGAGCATGAAACGGTCGAGCTGCGCCTCGGGAAGCTGATAAGTGCCCTCCTGTTCCAGTGGATTTTGGGTGGCGAGGACGAGAAATGGGTCGGCTAGTTTGTAGGTCTGATCGCCGATGGTGACCTGGCGTTCCTGCATGGCTTCGAGCAGGGCGCTCTGCACCTTGGCGGGGGCGCGGTTGATTTCGTCGGCCAGGATGAGATTGGAAAAGAGCGGTCCGTGCTTGGTGGTGAATTCGCCGCTGCGGGGATTGTAGATCAGCGTGCCGATGAGATCGGCGGGCAGGAGATCGGGCGTGAACTGAATGCGCGAGAATCCGGTCTGGATGGCGTTGGCCAGCGAGTGAATGGTCAGCGTCTTGGCGAGACCGGGCACGCCTTCGAGCAGCACGTGGCCATTCGAGAGCAGGCCGATGAGCAGGCCGTCGATCAGCGTTTTCTGGCCGATGACGACGTGACTGAGTTCGCGCCGGAGTAAGTCCACCCAATGGGCGGATTCTTTGACTTGCTGAGTAATTTCCTGAGTGGTGGCCATAGTTAAACTTTTCGAAAAATGGGAGAGCTGCCGATTGAGGGCTAGGACACGGCCTCGGGACAAGCGTTCGATTTTCCGGCAGCTTGCGCGCGGGGGGCGAATCGAAGAAAGATAGCGGCGCATGCAGCTCGAGGCGCCCGCGAAAATCAATCTCTGGCTCCGCGTGCGCGGACGTCGCGAGGATGGCTTTCACGAGATCGAGAGTCTATTTCTGCCGGTGGATCTGGCGGACACCCTCATCTTCCAGCGAACGGCGGCGGGCGGGATCGAGCTGGTCTGCGACGATCCTTCGCTGCCGACCGGGCCGGAGAATCTGGTGGTGAAGGCCGCCGCCCTTTTCCGCGAGCGGACCGCGATCCAGGGGGGGATTCACATCCAGCTGCGGAAACGAATTCCCCACGGCGCGGGTCTGGGCGGCGGCAGTAGCGATGCGGCGGCGACCTTGCGCGGACTGAACGAACTTTTCGAGACGGGCCGCGATCAAGAAACGCTCTCGGCGTGGGGGGCTGAGCTGGGTTCGGACGTGCCGTTTTTCGTGCAGGGGCGTCCCGCCATTTGTCGGGGGCGCGGGGAGCGGATCACGCCCGCGGAATTTCCGGAGAAGCTGACGGTGCTGCTGCTGAAGCCCCCGTTTTCTGTGCCTACGCCCTGGGCGTATCAGCGCTGGCGCGACGCGCGGGAAATCCCGGGCGGGTCTTACGCCGCCCAGCCGGGAGCCTGGGGAGAGTCGGTCAACGATCTCGAGCGGCCGGTGTTTGAGAAATTCATATTTTTGGCGTTCGTCAAAGGCTGGCTGCTCGAGCAACCGGAGTCCCTCGGAGCCTTGATGTCCGGCTCGGGCTCGACCATGTTTGCGATTTTGCCGGATAAATCGTCCGGGGAAGTTTTAGCCGCGCGGGCGAAACGGATGTTTGGCGAGACGCTCTGGACCCGGGTTTGCGAGGCGGGTTGATTGCCCGGCAGAAACCGGGGGACGGCAGGTCGAGCGCGCTTCATCGGACGCGGGCGTAGGCTCCGAGGAAAGGCAGGCCGCAGGGCCGGCGTGCCCGATAATCGCTCACGTAACCATGAGCCGTGCGAATTTCGACATGACCGGCGCGGGTGCCGCCATAGACCAGCACCGAGCCGACCGGAGCGTAATAGGGATTGCGCACGCGAAGTTTCTTGAAGCCGTAGCGTTCCGTCAGTTCGCGACCGGCCTGCCGGGCGTAAGCGGTTTGCGGATAAGAGGAAACGGCGTCGGCTTTCAGCAGCGCGCGTTTCACGTAGCGCCAGCAAAGGCCGGTCGAGCGGCGCTCGGCGGATCGCTCGGCCGAGCTGGCGGCGGCGATCATCCGGGTATTGATGTCGCCGGAGTAGATTGCCTTGGGGGTGCGGGGGACGGCGGAGTAGCTCGTCGAGTAGCGGATGGCGGGCAGGCCCTGGCTGCCGAAGGCGCCGAAGGTCTGAGCGTGAGCGGAGGTGATCCCCGCCAGCGAAATGGTGGCGGCCAGAAGGAAGGAAGCGATTTTTGGCATACATGGTGATAAAGCCGGTGCCATGCCAGAATCATAGAAATTATGGAATTTCTACTCCATACGCTCTCTTTCACCCGGGGGTCGCTGAGTATGCCGCCTCTTCCATCCCGTGCCGCAGGCGCGCTAAATCGTAAAATCGCGGTCGATCTTTTTGTCTTTCTCCAGGCTTCGCACTTTGTCTCGCAGTTTCTCGTCCTGCTCCATCCTCTTGGAAAGCGAGGGCCAGTTGCTCTCGTAGTGTAAAAGGTGCCCGGACTCGGGATCGGTCAGGAAAAAGGCGTAATACTTGTAGGTGCGTCCGCCCACATTGGAGCTGTCCCGGTCGCCGTCATACGTCGTGCTGACGCTCGTGAATTCGATGTTGCGAGACTTGCCGTTGTTGGCGGCGGGGATTGGCACCGTCTGAGCATTCTGCACGACATACGATTCCAGGCCCTTGGCATACTTGCTCCCGGTATCGACATAGAAGAGGAGGATGGTGGCCTCGGCCGCCGGTAGAGGCTCTATCTGACTTCGGCCCTTGATCTTCACGGCGGGTGACACGTCCATTTGCTTCATATATCCCGACGAGCCGTAGTTCCGCCGTTGCACCCCCACCTTCACCTCCACCTCCACCGGCGGGAAGGCTTCGAAATGGCCGGCCTTTTTGGCCTCCGCGACGGCGAGAGCGGCGGAGGCTGAATCAAGGTCCGCCAGGGGCACCGTATGTCGGGCGCGATTGACCAAAATAGTCACGCTGCTCTTATCCGCTGAGAGAATCTCCGCTTGGATCTCCTGACTCTGGCGATTCTTCAGCGTCACCGTTTCTCCCCCGTGCGCCGCCGTCAGCAGGAAGCCCGAAACAATCATCCACATTCCATGGCACTTATACATGGGTAGGCACGCTAGGAAAAAAATCTCCCGCTGGCAAGCCACTCCGCCCGCCGTTTGGCCACCACGCCGTGGCCGATCTGGACGAGGT
>JBGTNO010000152.1:0-4977 GCA_041743065.1 Chthoniobacterales bacterium | reverse complement strand
CCTCGCCGATCTCACCGGTGATCACCGGTACGTTTTCGCCCAGGGCAGCATCGGTGACATCGCGGTCGAAACCGGCCAACGTTTCGGTTTCGCCTGGCCGCTTTTCATCTCGCAGTGCCTGAGTTTCATCATCGTCTGCATCCTGCTGCAGAAGTTCGCCTATAAACCGGTGCTCACCATGCTGGAAGAGCGCCGCGAGAAGATCAAAGCCGGTCTGGCCAATGCCGAGAAGATCAAGGCGCAACTGGCGGATGCCGAGCGTCGGCACGAGGAAATCCTCGGCAAGGCCAACGAGCAGGCCCAGAAGATGATCGACGAAGCCCGCGCCAGCAGCGAAGCGCTCGCCTCCCGCCAACAGCAGGACGCCATCGCGCAGGCCGAGCAGATCATCGTGAAGGCGCACGAAGCGACCCGTCTGGAGCACGAGCGCATGATGGCGGAACTGCGCGGAGAAGTCGGCCGGCTGGTCGTCGATACCACCAGCAAAGTCACCGGCAAGGTGCTCACTCCCGCCGATCAGCAGCGTCTGATGGAGGAGACTTCCCGGCAGGTTGCGGCCTGATTTTTTAGACAGAATTAACAGAATTTTAAAAATAGCAGTTGCAGCCTAAATAGTGGCAGGGCGTTCGAATCGATCGTTAAGCGCCATCCCTAATCTCCCTAAAATTCTGCCTAATTCTGTAAATTCTGTCCAAATTCCTCTCACCCGATGAAACTCACCAAAGAAGCCCGCAAAGTCTCGCGCGCGCTGTTTCGCCAGACGCTGGTCGATGGACGGCTCGATGAGACTCGCGCCCGCGCGATGGTGGACGAGATCGCCCGGCAGAGGCCGCGCGGCTACATGAGTATCCTGAAAAATTATCTGCGTCTGCTCAAAGCGGAAACCTCGCGCCGACATGCGCTGATCGAAAGCGCCGTGCCTCTCACGCCCGCCGAGGCCGCCTCTATTTCTAACGACCTGCGCGCCCGGCACGGTCGCGATCTGACCACCGATTTCCAAGTCACCCCCGACCTCATCGGCGGACTGCGCATCCAGATCGGTTCCGATGTCTGGGACGGCTCGATCCGCAACCGCCTCAACCGTCTCCAGGAACAATTTTCTCAAAGCTAATTCCCACCATCCCTTAACGTCATGAGCACCCTACTGCAGGATATCGAGAGTCAGATTTCTGGCCTGAAAACCACCACCACCAAGTCCAATGTGGGCACCGTGGTCGAAGCCGCCGACGGCGTGGCCAAGGTCGAGGGCCTGAGCGACGTCATGCTGAACGAGATGGTCGATTTCGGCAACGGCATCTTCGGCCTCGCGCTCAACCTGGAGGAGACTCAGGTCGGCTGCGTCATCCTCGGCGATTTCGGCACGATCAAGCAGGGCGACGAAGTCCGCACGACTGGTCGTCTGCTCGAGGTGCCCGTCGGCATGGAAGTGCTCGGCCGCGTGGTTAACACGCTCGGCCAGCCCATCGACGGCAAGGGGCCGATCAACTCCGACAAGTTTTACCCGGTCGAGAAAATCGCTCCCGGCATTATCGCTCGCCGCTCGGTCAGCCAGCCGGTGCAGACCGGCATCATGGCCATCGACGCGATGATTCCGATTGGCCGCGGTCCGCGCGAGCTGATCATCGGCGACCGCGCCACGGGCAAGACGACCATCGCCATCGACACGATCATTAACCAGGCCAAGATCAACAAGGCCGGTGAAGGCAAGGAAGGTTTCCGCCCGCTCTATTGCGTGTATGTGGCCATCGGGCAGAAAAACGCCAACGTCGCCCGCGCCCTCGGCGTGCTCGAGGAAGCCGGCGCGATGGAGTATGTGACCATCGTTAGCGCCACCGCTTCCGACAGCGCCACGAACCAGTATCTCGCGCCTTTCGCGGGGGCCGCCATCGGCGAATGGTTCATGGATAACGGTATGGACGCGCTCATCGTGTTCGACGATCTCTCGAAGCACGCCGTCGCTTACCGCCAGGTCTCGCTCGTGCTGAAGCGCCCTTCCGGCCGCGAGGCGTATCCGGGCGATGTGTTCTATCTGCACTCCCGCCTGCTCGAGCGCAGTGCGCGCCTGGGCGAGAAATACGGTGCGGGTTCGTTGACGGCGCTGCCTATCATCGAGACGCAGGCCGGCGACGTGTCGGCCTACATTCCGACAAACGTCATCTCCATCACTGACGGTCAGATCTATCTCGAGACCGATCTTTTCTATCAGGGTGTCCGCCCCGCTATTTCGGTCGGTCTGTCCGTCAGCCGCGTCGGCTCGGCCGCGCAGATCAAGGCTGTGAAGCAGGTCGCCGGCAAGCTGAAGGGCGATCTGGCCCAGTTCCGTGAGTTGGCGGCGTTTGCCCAGTTCGGCTCTGATCTCGATGCCAAGACCAAGGCCCTGCTGGATCGCGGCGCGCGCATCGTCGAACTTTTCAAGCAGGATCAATACAGCCCGATCCCCGTGCCGGAACAGGTCGCGGTCCTCTGGGCGATGCAGAACGGCTACTTCGACGAAGTGCCGGTGGATCGCGTGAAGGAATTCCAGAACAAATACCGCGAATATCTTTCGACCCGCAAAGAGTCCATCCTCGCCAGCATCCTGGATAAAGCGCAGGTCACCGACGAAATCGCCGCCAACCTCAAGGCCGCGACCGACGAATTCAAGAGCACTTGGAAATAAGCCCCGATGCCGAGCACGCGCGACATTCGCCGACGAATCAAGTCGGTCAAAAACACGGCCCAGATCACCAAAGCCATGCAGATGGTGGCGGCCTCGAAGATGCGGAAGGCGCAGCAGGCCGCGCTGGCCGGGCGGCCCTACGCCGAGCTGATCAGTGAAATGATCGTGTCCGTGCGCAACCGCGTGAACCTGGCGGTGCATCCGCTGCTCGAACAGCGCGAGGTAAAAAAAGAACTGCTGCTCGTCATCAGCACCGACAAAGGGTTGTGCGGCGGTCTCAATACAAACCTGCTGCGCGAGGCGACGCGATTCGACAAAGACACGACCGCGCATGTCACCGCCGGCCGCAAAGCCCTCCAGTTCATGAGCCGCACCCGGCGCGAGGTGGCCGCCGATTTTCAGCTGAACGACACCCCGACCTTTCTCGAAGTGAAGGCGGCTTCCAAGTTCTGCGTTGAGAAGTTCCTGAGCGGCGAAGTGGATAAAGTCACCGTGCTCTACACCCGCTTCGTCAACACGCTCACGCAGACGCCGATCGCACGCACCTTGCTGCCCATCAGCGAATTGGAACTTGCGCAGGTGGGCGACCGTGGTCCCGCCAGCGAGGACGACAGCGATTTTTCGGAATATCTATTCGAGCCGAGCGCGCCCGATGTGCTTAGCGCGATCCTGCCGCACTATTTGCATTATCAAGTCTATCAGATGGTGCTGAATGCGCGGGCTTCCGAGCACAGCGCGCGCATGGTCGCCATGAAAGGCGCTACGGATAATGCCAAACAGATCATTAAGGATCTCACGCTGGAGTATAACAAGATCCGCCAGGCCAGCATCACCACCGAACTTCTCGAAATCACCACCGCGCAGATGGCGCTGGGCAATTAACCCGCATCTCTAATTATGGTCACCGCACTCGAAACAGCCACCCCTACCGCCGTCAACGGCACCGTCGTCCAGGTCATCGGACCCGTTATCGACGCCGAATTCCCCGCCGGTCAGCTCCCGAAGATTTTCGACGCACTCAAGATCGAGTTCGATGCCGCCGGCGTCCCGACGACGCTGACGCTCGAAGTGCAGCAGCACCTCGGCGAAAACTGGGTCCGCGCCATCGCCATGTCCTCCACCGAAGGCTTGAAACGCGGCATGACCGTGGTCGGCACTGGCGCTCCCATTTCCGTGCCGGTCGGTGAAGGCGTGCTCGGCCGCGTGTTCAATGTGACCGGCGACGCCGTGGACGAGCTCGGCCCGGTCCAGGCGGATAAATATTACCCTATTCATCGCAAAGCGCCCGCGCTGGTCGATCAGGACACCAAAGCGCAGATTCTGGAGACCGGCATTAAGGTCATCGATTTGATCTGCCCCTTCACCAAGGGCGGTAAAGTCGGCGCGTTCGGCGGAGCCGGCGTCGGCAAGACCGTCGTCATCATGGAGCTGATCAACAACATCGCCAAGGGCCACGGCGGCTACTCCGTCTTCGCCGGGGTCGGCGAGCGCACCCGCGAGGGCAACGATCTCTACGCCGAAATGAGCGAGGCCGGCGTCATCGATCTCAAGGATATCAGCAAGTCGAAAGTCGCCCTCGTCTATGGCCAAATGAACGAACCTCCCGGCGCCCGCCTCCGCGTCGCCCTCAGCGCGCTCTCCATGGCCGAATATTTCCGCGATGAGAAAAATCAGGACGTGCTCCTCTTCATCGACAACATTTTCCGCTTCTCGCAAGCCGGCTCCGAAGTGTCCGCGCTGCTCGGCCGCACGCCGTCCGCCGTCGGTTACCAGACCACGCTGGCCGCCGAGATGGGCGATCTCCAGGAACGCATCACCTCCACCAAGAAGGGCTCCATCACCTCCTTCCAGGCCGTGTATGTGCCTGCCGACGATCTGACCGATCCGGCCCCGGCGAACACCTTCGCCCACCTCGATTCCACCATCGTGCTCGAGCGCGCCATCGCCGAGCTGGGCATTTATCCCGCCGTCGATCCGCTCGCCTCCACCTCGAAGGCGCTCTCGCCCGACGTCGTCGGTGAAGAGCATTACAAAGTCGCCCGCGGCGTCCAGACCGTGCTCCAGCGCTACAAGGATCTGCAGGACATCATCGCCATTCTCGGCATGGATGAACTCAGCCCCGAGGACAAACTGACCGTGTTCCGCGCCCGCAAAATTCAGCGTTTCCTCAGCCAGCCCTTCCATGTGGCCGAAATCTTCACCGGCACCCCCGGCGAATACGTTTCCACCGCCGAGACCATCCGCGGTTTCCAGGAAATCCTTGAGGGCAAACACGACGACGTCCCCGAGCAGAACTTCTACATGAAGGGCGGGATCGA
>JBGTNO010000151.1:0-5232 GCA_041743065.1 Chthoniobacterales bacterium | reverse complement strand
GCCGGAGGCCGGGTGGAGGCGTTTGCGCTGCGGCGCCAGATCGGGCGCACCCGCGTGCTCGACGGCGTCAGCTTGCGGATCGAGGGCTCGCGTTTTGCCGGCATCATCGGCCTGAGCGGCGCGGGCAAATCCTCCCTGCTCGAAGCGCTCAGCGGCATGCGCGAGCCGGCGACCGGGCGAGTGCTGGTGGACGGAGCGGATGTGTATGGCGGCCAGGGCGAACCGTCCTTCGGCTACGTGCCCCAGCAGGATATCGTGCACGGCGAGTTGACCGTGCGAGCAGCGCTCGTCTTCGGCGCGCGGCTCCGCCTGCCCCGCGGCACCGCCCCCGGAGAAATGAACCGGCTGGTGGATCAAACCATCTCCCAGCTCGGCCTGGAAGGACGTGAGCACACCGCCATCGCTCGACTCTCCGGCGGGCAACGCAAGCGGGTCAGCGTGGGCGTGGAGCTGCTCGCCCGGCCAGCCGTGCTGTTTCTCGACGAGCCCTCCTCGGGTCTCGACCCCGCCACCGAGTTCAAGCTCATGGAGCTGCTGCGCGACCTTGCGGACAGCGGTTGCACCATCGTCTGCACCACGCATGTCGTGGAAAATCTCTATCTGATGGACCAGCTCCTGGTCGTCCATCGCGGCCGGTTGCTCCACAGCGGCTCCCCGCAAGAAACCCGGGAGACCTTCGGCGTGCAGCGTATTTCCAGCCTCTACGAAGTGCTGGAAGAACGCCCGGATGAAGAGCTGCCCCAGGTCGCCGAGCCGGCCGAACCGGCCGCTGCCACCCTCCCGATGCGCCCGAAACAGCGGGGCGCGCCGGCGCTGCCCATTCTCCTCGAGCGTCAGTGGGCCATCCTCAACGCCGAATGGTCGAATTTTCTCATCCTCTTCGGCCAGCCGCTGCTCATCGCCGCGCTGGTCGCCTGGGCCAGCGACGACGCCGCGCTGGCCCTGTTTTTTGCCTACATCGCCACCCTCTGGTTCGGCTGCGGCAACGCCTCGCAGGAGATCGTGCGCGAGCTGCCGATCTACCGGCGCGAACGCGTGGTGGGGCTGGGCCGACTCGATTATGTGGCCGCGAAGCTGATCTTCCTCGGCGGCGTGACGGCGGGGCAAAGCCTGCTCCTTTTCGCCCTGCTGCAGCTCTTCGAGTGGGGCCTCGCGGGTGCGGCGGGCTGGCAAATGGCCGGTCTGCTCGGCATGGCGCTGGCGGCCGTCGCCATCGGCCTCGCCATCTCGGCGCTGGCCCGCACGCTCCTCCAGGCCGTGCTCATCGTGCCCCTGCTGCTCATTCCGCTCATCCTCTTTTCCGGCTACACCGTCCCGGCGGCGGATATGAAGCCGCGGGTCTATTTCGTCAGCCGCATCATGCCGAGCTTCGCGGTCCAGCGGGTGATGGATCTCAGTTTCCTCTGGCAAAAAGAAGTCGGCCGCCAGGCGCTGACCGAGCACATGACCTCCATGCGCAATCTCAGAAAAGCCACCAAAATCCAAACCGGCGACATCTATCGCGACGCCGCTCCCGGCCTTTGGTCGCTGGCCTTGCTCGCTTTCTGGACCGTCGCCGGCAGCGCCACCGCCTGGTTCGGACTGCGGAGCCGCGAAAGCGTCTGAGTCCGGAAATGTCGGCCGCTCCCTTCTCTGCCCGGCTGCTGTATCTGTGCAGCTTGCCCCACTCGGGTTCCACTTTGCTCAGCCTTTTTCTCGGCGGGCATTCCCGGCTCATCGGCTTGGGCGGCATCGAGCGCGCCGTCGCCCTGCTGGCTGATCCCCAGGCCGCTTCGGGACTGCGTTGCACCTGTGGCGCCCCGGCCGGAGGCTGTCCCTACTGGGGAAAAGTGGCCGAGCGCCTTCCCGGCGGCCAAGACCTTTCGCGGGCCGAACGCTATCGACTCGCGCTGGAGATTTTCCCGCTCGTCTTCGGTCCCGACGCGTGGCCGGTCGATTCGTCCAAACACGTGGAGCAACTCGCCACCCTGCGCGCTCTGCCCCACCTCGACCTGCGGGCCGTGCATTTGATCAAAGACATCCGCGGCAACGCCATCTCCGCCATCGACCGCGCCCGGCGAAAGAAGGGCACGCGCCGCCCCGGCTGGCTGCTGGCGATCGAAAACTTCCACCGCTGGCGCCGCGAGAACGGCAAGATCGACGCCGCCGTCGCCCGCCTGGACATCCCGACCCTTCGCGTCGGCTACGAAGAGCTTTGCCTGAAGCACGAGCGCACGATGACGCAAATCGCGACCGCCCTCGGCTTGCCCGCGGAGCCCGTTTCCCTCTCGCTCGAAACCTCCCGCAGCCATCTCATCGTGGGCAACCGCATGCGCGGGCAGCCGGAGAAACAGCGGCTCCGTTACGACAACCGCTGGTTCAGTCGCGGCGAATGGCTTCCGGCCGCCGTCCTCTTCCGCGGCGCCATGCGCTATAACGCACGCCACGTTTACCACGCGGCCGGGGCCACCTGGTCGCAGTAAAGTCAGTCGGGCAGGTAAAAGGGGTCCGCACTGAAGGGCGCCCGGCCGCCGGGTGGAAATTTTGTCGCGTTTGTGCTAACTGCTGGAGGATTCGTTCTAACGTTCTCCGCAAATTTCCGGCATCATGTTCAGAAGCCCCCATACCCCTCCGAAAATGAGCACCCTGCGGATCAAACAAAAAGAGAATTGCACCTTCGACCTCATCTCACTCGGAGAGATCATGCTCCGGCTGGATCCCGGCGAAGGGCGCATTCACACCAGCCGTCAATTCCAGGCCTGGGAAGGCGGCGGCGAATACAACGTGGCGCGCGGATTGCGCCGCTGCTTCGGCCAGCGCACCGCGATCGTCACCGCCTTTGCCGATAATCCCATTGGGCGTCTGGTCGAAGATTTCATCCTGCAGGGAGGCGTGGATCCCCGCTACATCCAGTGGCGGAAATACGACGGCATCGGTCGCGAAGTGCGAAACGGCCTGAACTTCGTCGAGCGCGGCTATGGCATCCGCGGCGCGGTCGGCGTCTCCGACCGCGGCCACACCGCCGCCAGCCAACTCCGGCCCGGCGATATCGACTGGACGGCGATCTTCGGAGGCGCAGGCGTCCGCTGGTTTCACACCGGCGGCATTTTCGCCGCTCTCTCCGACACCACGCCCGAGGTGGTCATCGAGGCCGTCCAGGCCGCCGCCGAGCATGGCACGATCGTCTCCTACGACCTGAATTATCGCCCCTCCCTCTGGAATGGAATCGGCGGCCAGCAGCGCGCGCGGGAAGTTAACCGCGAGATCGCGAAATACGTCGATGTGATGATCGGCAACGAGGAAGATTTCACCGCCTGCCTCGGCTTCGAAGTCGAAGGTGTGGACGAAAAAATCACCGACCTCCCGATCGAAGGCTTCAAAACCATGATCGGCCGCGCGGTGAGCGAGTTCCCCAATTTCCAAGCCACCGCCACCACCCTGCGCGGAGTCAAGACCGCCACGGTCAACGACTGGAGCGCCATCGTCTGGCACGACGGCGAGTTCCACGAGTCCCGATTGTATCCCGATCTCGAGATCATGGATCGGGTGGGCGGCGGCGACAGTTTCGCCTCCGGCCTGATCTACGGCTTCCTGGAAACCGGCGACGCCAGCCGGGCGGTCAACTACGGCGCCGCCCACGGCGCGCTGGCCATGACCACGCCCGGCGACACCTCCATGGCCACCCTCGCCGAAGTCGAGAAGACCCTGCAAGGCGGCAGCGCCCGCGTCGTGCGCTAGAGGTGACTTTCCATCCCGTTGTTCGCCCGGGCGCACTGATCAGCGCGTTTTTACTCCGTGTCTCCGCGTCTCGGTGGTTCGCTTTCCGAGAAATGGCGCAGTTCGGAGATGACCAGCGCGGCGGCCTGCGACTGGCTGCGCAGGGAGGTGTCGATGCGAAAATGCGCGGTCTCCCGGTAGAGCGGCTCGCGCTCGGTGAAAAGCTGAAAGATGACGTCGCGCGGATCGGGCGTGTGGAGCAGCGGACGCCGCTGATTGCGGGAGACGCGCTCAAAGGTCACCTCCTCCGAGGCCACGAGCCAGCCGACGCAACCCAACTGGCGCAACGTCTTTCGATTGGCCGGATCGAGCACGATGCCGCCGCCGGTGGAGACGACCGCTCCAGCGACCCTGGAGAGGGACGCCAGCGTTTCCCGCTCGAATTCCCGGAAACGGGACTCGCCGTGGCGCTGGAAAATTTGCGCGATCGGCATCCCGGCCCGCTCGATGATCAGCCGGTCGGTATCGTGAAAGGTGTAGCCCAACTTGCGCGCCACGCGCCGTCCGATGGACGATTTTCCGCTGCCCATGAACCCAATCAGGACAACGTTGCAATCGCGGCGCACGCCGCTATTCGATCTTTTTCCGCGTCACATTGCGAGCCTTCGATCCTTTTTCGTCGGAAAAGATCTCGTAATCGACCTCCTCGCCTTCCCCGAGAGTCTTGAACCCATCTCCCATGATGGCGCTGAAGTGAACGAAGATGTCCCCCGTCACCTCAGGATCCACAATGAAGCCAAAACCTTTTTTTTCATTGAACCACTTAAC
The DNA here is from genome assembly GCA_041743065.1 of Chthoniobacterales bacterium. GTDB lineage: Bacteria > Verrucomicrobiota > Verrucomicrobiia > Chthoniobacterales > Chthoniobacteraceae > JBBSOD01. The sequence goes on along the minus strand of JBGTNO010000151.1, from coordinate 708 downwards.
TAATCCTTTAGGCATACGTCTTATCCAGGTTGTGCCCGCCTGCTTCGGCAGGAGAGCGGTTTAGATTGAAAGCCATCTTCCGACCGGAAACCGTCCGGGTCAAGCCCTAAGGAAATATATTATCTATATGTTGAATATGGGGGTTTAACTTGCGAGATTTCCCCTTTACAGACCTGGCGCTCCCCTCCTTCCTTGCAGGGCAGATATGGATACTGACAAACCCCTGATTGGAGTCGTGATGGGCAGTGGATCGGACTGGCCCACGATGGAACCCGCCGTAACGGTGTTGCGGGAATTTGGGATTCCGCATGAAGCGAAGGTCGTATCGGCTCACCGGACGCCCGATTTGATGGCGGATTACGCGAAAACGGCGGCGGGGCGGGGACTGCGGGTAATCATCGCGGGGGCCGGTGGAGCGGCTCACCTGCCGGGAATGCTGGCCGCGCACACGCTGCTTCCGGTCTTCGGCGTGCCGGTGGAGAGCGGGATATTGAAGGGGCGGGACTCGCTCCTTTCCATCGCGCAAATGCCGGGTGGTATTCCGGTGGGAACGCTGGCCATCGGACCGGCGGGCGCGAAAAACGCGGCGCTGCTGGCGGTGGCCGTGCTGGCGCTGCACGACGGGGAACTCCTGGGGAAACTGGAGGATTTCCGGGCGGCGCAGACGGCACGGGCGGCCGCGACGGAGCTGCCGGGGTGGCCCAGCTG
>JBGTNO010000150.1:0-8885 GCA_041743065.1 Chthoniobacterales bacterium | reverse complement strand
CGGCGGCCCGCTTGGCGGCGGTCAACCGCTGCTCCAGCGTGGGCGACTCGCCGAGAGCGGCGATCTCTCGCCGGTGCGCGGCGGCGATTTTCCCGGCGCGCGGGCTCCACGGCGAGAGACTCGGGAAGAGCGCGTCGCCATGCATGACCAGCACGCGCCCGTCGAGCAAATCGAGGTGATCGGTGGCACTGAGGCTGGGGTCGTGATTGCCATTGAGAAAGACGGCCTGGACCCCGCGCTCGCGACAGAAATGGCGGAGGTTTTCCGCGTGTTTGCGGGCGCGTTTCTCCTCGCCCGGGAAACGCATTTCCACCGAGTCGCCGTTGAAAACCAGCGTCCGAATCCCGCTCAGCAACGGCTCCAGTTGCCCGGGCGTCCGCACGTAGCTAACCGGATGCCCGAGATGGACATCGGAGACGATGCGAAGAGGAGTGCCGGGGGCTGGCGCGGGCTGGTCGATAACGAGCGGGAAATCGGCGCGAAGTTACTTCGTGCCGGTATAAAGGGAAACGATACCGCCGGTCATCGGGCGGGCGGTCGGCGCCTGAAATCCGGCCCCCTCGCACAACGCCCGCATGGCCCGGCCGGAGGGAAACGCTTCGATCGACTCGGCCAGATACCGGTAGGCCGAGCGGTCGCCGGCAATCCACCCCGCGACTGCCGGCAGGACGTGATGCAGGTAGGGCCGGTAGAGCTTCCGCAGCGGAGCGAAGGTGGGCAGGGAAAAGTCCAGCACCAGAGCGTGACCGCCGGGGCGAAGGACGCGGCGCATTTCCCGCCAGGCTCCGCTCCAGTCAGCCATATTGCGCAGACCGAAAGCGACGGTGACGGTGTCGAAGGTTTCCTCGGCGAAAGGCAGCGCCAGCGCATCGGCGGCGACCAGCGGAGCGAGGCCCTTGCGCTGAGCCTGCCGCAGCATGGGCTCGCAGAAATCGCTGCCGATGATGCGCGCCCGCGGACAATGTTGGCGCAGAGCCAGGGCGAGGTCTCCACTGCCGGTGGCCAGGTCCAGCACCCGCCCGGGCTGCCAGGTGGCGACCAGTTTCGCGACCTGCCGGCGCCAGTAAAAATCCAGGCCGCCACTCAGGACATGGTTGGCCAGATCGTAGCGCGGGGCGAGGGCGGCGAAGGTCCCCCGGATAAAGGCGGGATCCTGGGAAATAGTGCTCACGAGAGGACTCGAACCTCCACGGGTTGCCCCATACGGTCCTGAGCCGTACGCGTCTGCCAATTCCGCCACGTGAGCAAGGGGCGCAATTTAGCGGGTGGGAGGTCTTTGGCAAGCGGAATGCGCGGGGGCGGAATGCGCGGGGGGATCGCGGGCATCACGGTTGTCCTGCTCCGCGGGGAAGCGCAGCTTCCGGGAAGGTGCGTGCCCAAGTGCAACTTGGGCACGAGAGCGACGAGATTTCCGTGTCGGAAGAGACTATTGATCGCGGTCTTTCACCTTCTCCGGGCGCCCGGCAAAGGTCGTCCGCTCGAGCGCGGAACGGTAGTCGGGGTCGCGCGCGAAGTGGCTGCCGAGGCGTGGCGGCTCGGCGCGAGTCTGGTGCACGGCCCGGACAAGGCTTCGATATTCGTCCGCGTCCACCAGCCGCCAAGGCAGCAGCTCCATTTTCAGGCCGAGCACGAAAAGAATAACGACAAAAACTGCGCTGGCGATCTCCCTCATAACAATCTATCGGTTGGCAGCCTTTTTAATCCGTTTCCGACCGGCTGGAAAGGAAAACCTGCGCGGACTAAGGAGCCGCCGATTCCAGGATCGGCGGCGGCTCCCGCAGCTCGGGCTTTTGCAGGCGCTCTTCGTACACCTGCGACCAGCGGGTCTCGTTCATCCGGCACATGGGGACGGCGGTCCACTCGCCGTCTTCCTTGACCGCGCCTTTGAATACGCAGGAGTCGAGGCGCGCGCAGATGGTCGGATCTTCGCCGGCGCGGGCCACTTCGGCGGCGTCCATAAAATTGTGGGTGCCGACGCCGAGCGTGTGGGCGTCGCCTTTGAGCAGATCGCGCAGCAGGTCGAAAGGCCAGCGGCGGGTGAGCACCAGCTTGCCGAGATGGACGACAGCGCGAATGGCCATGAGCGGATGCCGCGCCAGCACGCCGATCAGCCGATAAGGCGCGGTGCCGGCGTCGTCGGTCACGAGCGACAGGCCGCCGATTTTTTCCAGCACGTCGCCGAGGACCTGTTTCGTCTTCTCGTCGGTCGGCAGGAGCGGGACGTAGCGGCCAGTCCGGCGGGAGACGAGAATGGAGGCCCAGCTATTGCAGTCGGGATGGCCGAAGTGGGTGCCGTCGCGTTCGAGCGGCAGGCCGGTGCCTTCGCAGATTTTCTCCCACGTTTTTTCGGGGGTGCAGGGGCTCTCGGAGTAAATGGTGCGGCCGGTATCGGCTTCGGGCTGGAAGCTGAGCATGCGCCAGATTTTCGTGCGCTCGGGGTCGGCCAGATACCAGCGGATCACCTCGGGCACGTCGTCGATGTTTTTCCCGGTGACGGTGAAACTGAGGGCGTACTCGAGCGGCGCGCCGGTGGCGGCGCGGCATTCCCGGGCGAGCTGGGTGAAGGCTTCCCGCACGGGATGGAGATCGGCTTCGCTCTCGACGGTGTTGATCGGGAAGCCTTTGCGGCCGGCTTGGGTGCGATCGATGTGGACGGAGATTTGGCGGAGGCCGCCTTCGAGGACGAGGCGGTGGAGAAATTGCGGCTGCTCGATCAGCGTTTGGCCGTGCGTCATCAACATGGGAACGAGGCCGATTGAGTAGGCGTAGCGGATGATCTCCACAAGTTCATCCTGCCGCCCGGAGCGCCAGTAGGCGTCGGCCACGTCGCCGCCGGTGATCTGGACGCCGCCGCCTGGCCCCTGGAAACGCCGGTTGGCGTCCAGCATTTCCTTCACTTCCGCCAGCGCGGGAATGGGGATGCGGTTGGCGTTTTTGGGCAGGTAGCAATGGGTGCAGTGAAAGGAGCAGTAGCTGGCCCCGAGAATGAAGCCGCAGTGGGTGAGGTGGCGGCCGGAGATCTGGTTTGGCAGTTGCAGCTCGGGGGGCAGGGCGTCCCAGCGTTCCCGAAGGATGCGCAGCTTCTCGGGGTTGATCGGATGGAGGAGGGCGTCGAAGCGCCGTTTCCAAAGTTCGCGGGAAGGAAGGGCGCTCATGAGGGTGTCATTCCAACAGCCAAGGAGGTTCTTGGCGAGCCCGATTCGGGCCGGCGATGCGTTATGCTTCGGAGTGAGGGGGCTGCTCTTTTTTGAGAACCGCGGCGACCACCGCTTCCATGGCCGCGATCTCCTGGTCAGAAAGACGGGCAAACTCCTCGAGTTTCCGCTTTTTCGCGGAAAGTTTTCCGCCATGCTGCCGGCAGAGGCCCACGAACAGGTCCGCGATCCGATCCGGCAACTCCACGATTTCCCGCAGTTGCCGCCGTATTTCGTCATGAGCTTCCAGATAGGCCAATTCTGTGGGTAGCTCGTGCTCGATCGTTTCGCGGATGAGATCGATTCCGATTCGAGTCAGCTCGGTGCAGTCGATATAGCGGTAAAAATCCACCGTATCATTGAGCACGCTCATCCGCTGGCGATCATCCAGGGCGTATTCCACCCGCTCCATTAATAAACGGGAGAAACTTTCGAGCGCGCGATCGTATTCGCGTGGCCGATTGAGGATCACGGCGGAGACCGGAAGGATGATCCCTTCCGGTCCGAATCCGTTCCTGGCCAGCACGTGATGCAGGAGAAATCGATGGATACGGCCATTGCCGTCGCTAAAGGGATGCAGAAAATCGAAGGCGAAGGAAACCACCGAGGCCGCTACCAAAGTGGGGACCACCGCGGGGAACAGGCTTAGTTTGCCTCCCACCAGGACGCGCTTGGTCGTGATTTGTTTCGCCATCGCGAGAAATCCGGTCATGAGATCGTCCAAGTCTTCCGGTTTTGGAGCTGCGTAGTGGATGCGCTGCAATCCCGATCCCAGGGTTTCGCCGACATAGACCTGCCGATCGCCGTCTGGACGGTCGCTCCGCCAGCCCGGATCCGAATAACGAGAATCGACAATGGCTTGGTGAAGTTCCACCAGTGCCTCTTTTTTCAGAAAGCTCCGGTGCCACGCCTGCTCGAGGAGTCCAATGAAGACCTCGGCCCGCTTTCGGTCAGGTGTCTCTCTTTCGATATCATGGCTGCTTCGACTTTCCTTGGCATAGAGATACCGGACGGCCCGCTGGAAGACCGCCGGCGGATATTCGCCCACGATTGCCTCACAGCGTGCCTTCAGGGCCGCTTCGTCCCGCAGCCGCACCCCCGGCGCACGAACCATGGGAGAGAATGAAAGGTTTCCCAGCAGGTTTACTTTCACCCGCTGACGTTTTGCCCTCCAGGCCGGCCCCGTGACATACAGCGCCGGATCGAGAAGGTGCACATAATTACCGGCCGAAAGGTCGGGGAGAGGCAGCAGCTCACCCGTGAAGGACTCGAAAAGCCACCAGAGAGAGCGAGTGTAGCGTCCGGTCGGCTTGCTGCGCACATACTCGGCCATTTTGTGGGCATCCAGGAGCGGCAGGAGCTTGCGCAGGAGCTCCAAATGCAGACCTTCTCGACGGAGAGCGAAATCGAGCTGCGAAAAAACGTCGGTGCCGGGATGTTGGGAAGCGTGGAGATACTCAATGATCCGGCCTTCCCGCTCGACCGTTCTCCGGCCGCCTCGATGGAGTGACCGGCTCTCTTTCCAGTGAGGCATCACGGGCAAATCGTAGGTTTCCGCCAACCAGCGATAGCCGAGAGGATCGCTTTCCGGAGTGGCCATCCAAAACTGTTACAACTCTTCGAAAACTATTACAATCGGGGGCTGGTCTTCAAAAATCTTTATTTTAGCGGGGACTCTTTTTTCCAACCGCAATCGGTGGCGGCAGGCCGCTTCAAAATAGATTGTCGAAAAACAGATTGAGCTTGCCGTAACTGCGCCCGCGATGGCCTTGGTCGTTGAGGCCCCAGTCGTAGCTCTTGTATTTAATGGTGTAGTCGCCGCCCCGCAGGAAATCCCGCGTGGAAAGCGGGGCGCGGAGGGAAAGGATCTTTTTCACGCCGCCCGCTTTCTCGAAATCGTCGGCGAACCATTTGAAGATGCTGGAAATCTCGACCGTCTTCCGCCGGGGCAGATATTCGTTGAGATCTTCGCGGGCCAGCCAGTGGGCGTAGGCCTGGTTCACCTGCGATTCCCAATCCGCGCGGGTGTAGGCGAAACGCTGGAGCGGCGGGCAACTGCGAGCGGCACAGACGAGCACGGCGTGCGCTTTGTAGCCGACGAGCGGACGCAGCCCGCCGTTCTCGATATCGTCGAGCGAAACGGTGGAGCCGAAGACCTGATGCCGCGCTTGCTTGAATGGCGTGTCGGTGCGCCAGGCGCTTTCGACCGGATAACTCCGGAGGATCCAGCGGAGCATGCTGGCGTTGTAAAGATTGGCCAGGCCGGCCGCCCTTTCGTCGCCCGAAGCGACTCGGCTCCGGCGGGAATATTGCCCGAGATAGCGGTCGAGCGCGGCGATATCTTCGCGATTTTCCTTCCAGCCCGCGTAGTCCACGAGCCCGCGCTCATCGACGTATTTTTTCAGCAACCGATCGAAACTGCCATGATCGATCCCGCTGGGGATTGGCACCTTCTGGTCATCGTCGGCCGCTGAGGTGAGGCTCCAGCAGCCGATGAGGAGGATGAGGAGGGCAACGAGAGAGGCGCGCATATCCGGCAAGCTACCGCATCGCCGCCACAATGCGAGGGGCGGGCAGATGCCACTCTTTCCAGCGCTCGGCGTAGGCCTGGCGGGGCAGCAGGACGTAGTGCGGGCGCGCCGGCTCGCGCAGCCAGGTGATCATTTCCTGGAGCCGCGAGCGTTCCATAGTGGTGCAGCCGAAGGTGGGCCGGGTCTCGCCGCGGCGGATGTGGAAAAAAATGGCGCTGCCCGCGCCGGGGATCGCGGGATCGGTGTTGTGCTCGATCTCGACCAGCCAATGGTAGGCGAAATCGCCGTGCCGCATCTTCTGGCGCTCGAACCACGCGGGCGGATTCTTCGGATCGACGCTGATATGGTGATTGTAGTGCGGGAGCTTCGGGTCATCGATCCAGGCGTCATTCTCCCGCACCTGATGGTAGGGATAATTTCCGCCCGCAGGCAGCGAGCGGTCGTAGCCATAGATGGTGCCGATGGCGAAAACGCCGGCGGGGGCGCGCCGGTCGCCCTCCCGCTTCCGGCGGCCGGGTTCGTCGGTGCCTTGCTCGCCCCGCCCCCAGGCCAGACCGTTTTTACCGAAGAGCACCGGCACGGGCGATGAAACGGCCCGCCATTCTCCGCCGCTGGCGCGCTCGAAGCGCTGCATTTGGCCTTGGAAAGAATCCCAGTCCGGCGCGATGGCGACGACGAGCTGGCTGACGTTGCGGTCCAGCGCTCGCGCGGAGAGCGGGATGGCGGCGAGGGCGAGGAGAGCGAGAAAAAGCGGACGCATGTCCCATCTTTGTCCCGCATCCCCGCGCGCGCAACGTAAGACAGATTTGCAATCTGTCTCCCCCCGAAACGATTAGACTTCCGGCGGAGCCCCATTAAGTTCCGCCGCATGGTGCACAAGCCTGACAGCGCCCTGATCATTCTGGGGCACGGATCGACGGTCAATCCGGACTCCGACGTGCCGACCTTTGCCCACGCGGCGGAGATTCGGCGGCGGCGCTGCTTCGGCGAGGTGACCTGCGCTTTCTGGAAAGAGGAGCCGAGCTTTCGCCAGGTGCTGCTCACGGTGGAGAGCGACGATATTTATCTGGTGCCCAATTTTGTGAGTGAAGGTTATTTCACGCAAAAGGTGATTCCGCGCGAGATGAGGCTGGCGGGTCCGATCACGGAAAGGGGCGGGCGCACGCTGAAATATTGCGAGCCGGTCGGAAATCATCCGCAAATGACGGAGGGGTTGCTGCGCCGCGCGCGCGAGACCGCGCCGGGCGTGCCCGCGGCCGAGACGAGCCTGGTGATTGTGGGCCACGGAACCAGCCTGAACGAGAATTCCGGCGCGGCGGTGAAGAAGCAGGTCGAGCGCATCCTGCGGCGCGGCGAATACGGCGAGGTGATCGGCGCGTTCATGGAGGAAAGGCCGTTTGTGACCGATTGGCGGACGTTGACGACGTGTCCGAACGTGGTAGCGGTGCCGTTTTTCATCTCGGATGGCGAGCACAGCTATCAGGACATCCCGGTGCTGCTGGGCATCGAGCCGGAGATCACGGCGGCGGCAAGTCAGCGCGATGTTTTCCGGCACAATCCGCGGGAGATCGAGGGCCGGAGGCTGTTCTACGCGAGCGCGATCGGCACGGAGCCGTTTCTGGCGGACGTGATTCTGGAGCAAGTGGCGAGGTTCGACAAGCAGCGCGAAGCCGTGCTGGCCTGACGGGCATGGGCGGCCGGATCGAACTTGCGCTGCTCCATTGGCTGGACCAGGGGCGCACCCAGGTTGGTCAAATCGTGATCGAGCGCGCGGGCGGCGATTTCCTTTTGCGCCACCTGGCCGACGTCGGCCAGGAAAAGCTGGAGGAGAAAAATCTGCCGGAGGACGCGCTGGAGATCGCGCGCTGGGATGCGGAGGGCAAATATCGGCCGCTGAAGACCGCCCCCACCCTGCGCCGCGGCTGGCGGTTTCGGCTCGGCTCGGTGGCCGAGCTGGCGCTCACGGTGGAATATTTCTACCCGGCCATGCTGGGCAGTTATCTCGCCGCGCGGGAAGGCCGGCTCGGCGTCACGCCGCTGCGCGAAACGTTAAACCGCCAGACCGGCCTCTACGCCCTTACCCGCAAGGCGACGGTCGAGGACGCGGAAACGGTGATTAAACGCCGCTGCCACAGCGAAAGCGGCTGCCTCAAAACCATTCTCTGGCCCATCGAGGACGAACCGCCCCGCGGGTTTCCGGCGGAGAAGTTCACCCTGGCGGGCGGTGGAGAAAGGATCCCGCTGCCCTGCGCGGAAGGGTGCAATCTGCTGGTCGCGGCGATCCGGCGGCAGCTCAAGAAAAAAGCATGATTCTGCGCGCCCGCACGCTCATTACCATGCGCGGCGCTCCGCTGGAGAACGCCGCCGTGGTCGTGCGCGAAGGGCGCATCGCGGCCTGCGGCCCGGTGGCGGAAATCGAGGCGCGGCACGGCCCGGTGGAGCTGGATCTCGGCGAGCAGGTGCTGCTGCCCGGATTGATCAACGCGCATTGCCATCTCGATTACACCATGATGCGGAAGTCGATCCGCGCGCCCCGCCGTTTCACCGACTGGATCCGCCGCATCAACTCGCTCAAGCGCACGCTCCATCTGGAGGATTACCACCAGGCGGTGGAAACCGGCCTGCGCGAAGCCCGCCGTTGGGGCACGACCGGCGTTCTCAATATCGAGTCCTACCCGGAATTGCTGCTGCGTCTCGCGCCCCCGCGGCTGCGGGTGTGGTGGTTTTACGAAATGATCGATCTGCGGCATCCGGTGCTCACCGACGAACTGGCCGCCGGAGCGCTTAGTTTTTTCGAGCAACACGAGGGATGGCACGGCGGCTTCGGCCTGAGCCCGCACGCGCCCTACACCGCTTCCGCCGAACTTTACCGGGCGGCGCGGGAGTGCGCGGCCGCGATGAAGATGCCGATCACGACCCATCTGGCGGAATCGAGCGAGGAAACGACCATGTTTCGCGAGCGATCGGGGCCGTTGTTCGAGTTTCTGGAGTCGCTCGGGCGGGACATGCGCGATTGCGGCGGCGGGGCGTCCGCGCTGGGTCGTCTGATCGACGACGGGGCGCTGGCCCCGGACACGCTGCTGGTGCACCTGAATGAACTCGGCGAGGATGATCTGGCGCGGCTGAGTTCGCCGCCCTGGCGCGGTCGCGCCCAGGTCGC
>JBGTNO010000149.1:0-7900 GCA_041743065.1 Chthoniobacterales bacterium | reverse complement strand
AGACCCTGGACGCGGAGTTCCTCTCCCTCGCCGAGGCCGAGGGGGTGGCCGACATCGAGGAGCTTAACAAGATTCTCGAGCGGGCGGTGAACCTGAAGAACTTCCTCAAGGGCAAGGAGTGGATCCAGAAGGTGGCGCAGTTCGTCGCCAAGCACTACCTGGAGAACGTCGAGCCGCTCGGCTACAAGGCCTTCCTCGTCGGCGTGGACCGCGAAGCCTGCGCCCACTACAAGCACGCGCTCGATCAGTTCCTCCCGCCCGAGTATTCCGAGGTCGTCTATACCGGCAGCAACAACGACTCCGCGCTGCTCAAGGAATTCCACCTCGACCCGAAGAAGGAGCGGCAGATCCGCAAGAGCTTCGGCAAGCTCGATCAGCTGCCGAAGATCCTCATCGTCACCGAGAAGCTGCTCACCGGCTTCGACGCGCCCGTGCTCTACGCCATGTATCTCGACAAGCCGATGCGCGACCACACCCTGCTGCAGGCCATCGCCCGGGTGAACCGCCCCTACGAGAACGAGGCGCAGGAGATGGTGAAGCCCCACGGCTTCGTCCTCGATTTCGTCGGCATTTTCGACAAGCTCGAAAAGGCGCTGGCCTTCGACAGCGACGAGATCAACGCCATCGTCAAGGATCTGAAACTCCTGAAGGTGCTCTTCAAAAACAAAATGGAGAGCAAAGCGCCGGAGTATCTCGGACTCATCGAGCGCAACTTCAACGACAAGGACGTGGACACGCTCATCGAGCACTTCCGCGACCCCGAGCGGCGGAAGGAGTTCTTCAAGGAATACAAGGAGATCGAGATGCTCTACGAGATCATCTCCCCGGATGCGTTCCTGAGGCCGTTCATCGCCGACTACGCGACGCTTTCGAACATCTATCTGGTGGTGCGCAATGCCTACGCGCGGCGGGTGTATGTGGATCGCGACTTCCAGAAGAAGACAAACGCGCTGGTGCAGAAGCATATCGGAGCATCCATGGCCGAGCCTGAGGCTGAGTATGTGGTGATCGACCGCAGCACCATTGAGACGATAAAGATGCGGGAGGAGGGCAAGGCCACCAAGGTCATCAACCTGATCAAGGCCATCCAAAAGGAAGCCGAGGAAAAGAGCGACGATCCTTTCCTGCTCGCGATGGCGGACCGTGCGCGCGCCGTTCAGGAAGCCTTCGAGGCCCGGCAGGACAGCACTGAGAAGGCGCTGGAAGAATTGTTTGCCGCAATCGCCAAGAACGAGGCACGCAAGAAGGAGCAGGCGGCCAAGGGACTGGACAGCTTCACCTACTTCATGATGTCCAAGTTCACGGAGGAGGGCATCCCGAACCCCGAGAAAGTGGCTGGCAAGGTGCGCGAAGCCTTCGAGAAGCATCCGAACTGGAAGACCAGCGAGGCCGAACTGCGGGAAGCGCGCAAGCAGGTAACCTTCGCAATCTTCTCCGAAGAGGATGACCTGAACAAAGTGACCGCCACCGTGGACGCGCTGTTCACGCTGCTGCAAAGGAGCTACAAGGCATGAAGCGCTGGCGCGACCGGGAGGAGTTCAAAGCCCGCGTGCTCGAATGGGCCGCGAAGCTCGACGTGAAAGCGCACTCCATCTACGTCCGCCCCATGAGCCGCAAGTGGGCCTCCTGCTCCACCGCAGGCACGTTGAGTTTCAACGATGAACTGCTCGGCATGGACACGAAGCTCGGCGACTACGTCATCGTCCACGAACTCCTCCATTTCTCCGTGCCGAATCACGGCAAGCTTTGGAAGGCTGTAATGCGGGCGCATCTGGGCGACTACGAGTGGCTGGAAGAAATGCTGCGGAAAGCAGCAGGCAGCGATTCACGCGGCTCGGGTCGTCTTTCGCCAGTGACGCCTTAATTATCTCGGATACGACCTTTTCGATCTGGACAGACCCATCAATCCACCAAGGGCGTGAGTTCATTCGCGAGGTTTCGCCAGACCGAGCCAAGGCAGGTTTCGGATTGGAAGCCGGATGCGATGTCGGTGTGCAGAAAGATTCCGTGGCCGCCGGAAACTGCGGCGGCCGCGCTGCGGATGTTTTCGCATCGGCTTGCGCTCGACGTGACGGTGAGGACCCGGACGCGCGAGGTGCCGAATCGGGAACGGTGGATGCCGGCCTTCCAAGTCAGAGCGTAAGCGTGGAGTTTTCGCGCGATGGAACTCGCGTCATGCTTCGCGCGCTCCACCGGCATCGTCCCGCGGTCGGCCTCCAGAAAACAAAGGATGCGCTCGCCGGTGTCGCCAAAATCCAGGGCGAAGACACGGTCAGGAATGACGCCGAGCTTTTCCTTTCCCGAACCCGTCACCGTCCATTGAAAGGGCGCGCGCTGATTGCGCGTCGCGCCGAGGAGGGGAATTTCGTGCTCGATGAGCAGGCGCACGTCGCCGCGCTGCCGGCACGCGATCTCCAGCGCCACCATAATGTCGGAAACCATCAGCGCGTGCCGTCCACGCGGCGAAGGTGTGCGGCTCCACGGCTGGCGAAACTATAGGCGATGCTCCGGGGGCCGGGTCGATCGTAGTAGTCACTCGCTTTCTGCGGTCGCATCAGATCGCTGACCTCGTGGGCGGAAGCCGTCAGCAGGTGCTCCGCCGTCTGCAAAAGCTCTACCACCACGGCTACGTCGAGCGCCCTGCGTGCCAGAATGGCGATTCACCATTCGAAGAAGCTCCGTGGCGCGTCCGGTCGTTTCCATCGGAGCAAAGTTTTCGGCGCGCCGGAAGCGCGGATGGCGGGAACCTCATCTCCTCATGATACTATAAACTGTGGCAAAGCGGCAGCGATGTGAGGGCGGCGCAGAGGGTCGCCTTCAACCCACAAACTCGGGAGATTGTGCCGGAAAGGTGGCCAGGCCACAGTCTCCCACGGTGCAGCCGCATGAAGAAGCGTAAGGGGAACCTTCGTTGCTTTGTGAGGGGGCATCCGCGACGCCGCGGCTCGGACCGAGGCTGAGCCAGGCCCATCACGAGCTACGGCTCCTGTACATGGCCCTGGCACTTCCTCAGAGTTCCTCAATTTCAGGATTTTTTCGGATCTTCTTTTTGTGGCGTTTTGGAGCGCCGTTTTTGACTGAGGCTCTCGGAAGCAGACGACGAGGAGCCTGGTCATCAGCAACCGGGGTGTCACGAGGACCGCCTACTCCGTTTCTGTCGGAACCACCGCCTCCACCACCACCGCCAGAAAAGAAGGCGATCACGCTTTCGAGCAAGGAAGAGATACGGAACTTTTTTGCCTTAATTCTCTTTGGATCCTTGAACGAGATCGTGTCCTTTTTTAGGGAGCAGCGTGTTATTTCGTATCCGAGAAAAAGCAGCGATGGTTGGATTTCTTCCACGGTGCGAGGGCGCCTAGCCAGCCGGGCCAGTTGTTCGACCACATCAGGTTCTCCTCTGTCTTTCGCGCGTTCGCGTTTGATTTCACTCATGGTGAGGATTTGTGCGATTCCTTTCTCCCGCCGTATCGCGTTGAGCCGGTCGGTCGTTTGGTCCATGAGCCACCGGAGGTTTTTGATGGGATCGGCGTCGCGATCTCTAACCAAATCACCGTTGCTGGTAAAAGCGGCCGAGAGCAGATTGAGGTCATCTGCCCCCGAGTAGAGGTTGCGATGCCAATTGAGGATTCCGACCACCGGTCCGCCGCACCCGGCTGCCTCGATCGCCGTGTGCTCGTATGCCGACATCTCTTCGGCTGAGAGATGAGTGCCGTCCGGCGTTCTGACAATGATCCAGTTCCCGCCATTTTTTGGAGGGCGGCCTCGCTTGGATTTTCGACGGTTCATCTCGAACCCGGCTTTGGCGCATTCGATGACTTCCTTCACCGTTTTTGCCCCAAGCACTTGGATTGGAGTGAGCTCGAAATCACGATGATGCTCGTGGTGGGTGTTGGCCAGATACACCGAGATGCTTGTGAGTGATGCGGGCGTGGCCCCAATGGAATTTGCGTAAGGAGCCATGGCTATTTTTTCTCTCTCTCGGTTATGCCCATATCCTCGATCAGGTCGATGACGGCCTGATACATTTGGACATAGTGAGTCTCTCCCTTTTCCTCCCTGACTTTGCGCCACCGCTTGAAGGTCGTCAGGAGATCCATGAGAAAGGCTGCTCTTTCCGTCGTGAGAGAGGTTAGCGCCCGCATGGCTGCTGAGACGGCGGCTTCGAGATTGGGGATTTCCAGAAGCAGCCTATCTGCTTCTTTGCGCCATTTTTGGACCTCGGCATGTCGGCCTACGTCGGTGGTCGGGGTTGCGATGTTCAAGCGAGGCTTGGCGCTCGCGAATTCTTTGCGCCATTTCGAGATCGTACCGAGGAGTACTTCCAAGGCCTCGGGTGGAGCTTTCGGGGAGAGAAAGACGTGCCCCGTTTTGTGCTCCGATTCACGGATAATGGCGCGTATGGCGTCGCTCTGAGACTCGCCGGTTCGCTCCATGCGACGGGAGATGACGTCGTCTTCCTCAGTGTCGAAGCGGACGGAGACGTGGTTGTCGCGACGTTTTTGGCGACGTTTTTTTGCCGGCGACGGAGCCGGTCCGGCCAGGGGGGACTGGGGGGCGGAAGCTCCTCCAGCGAGCGCACAATTGGAAGGTCCGCTAGGACCGTGCACCAAACTGGAATCCGAAGGAGATTCCAGTTTGTGCTCCAATTGTGCTGCTTGTACAGGCTGAACGACAATTGGCGGCACTTCGTGTGCCGCATTTGGTACGACCGCCCCCACCGGATGGGTTGCCGAGGTGGCGGGCGGAGGCGGCTGCGATTGAGCGCCGGTGCCCAACGTTGATTGAGCCGGTGGGATGGAAGGCACGGTATTGTCCGGGCCCGTCGTCGGTTGGGAGGGTGTGCTCATGAGCGCACTTCCCTCCCGGCGGTTTTAGCGTGCCCGTATCGGCCGTTGGCGCCGAGTCGAGGCGGAACGACTACTTCGCACAAGTCGGTGCACATTTGTGTGCCGCTTTGGAGCACGTTCGATTCGCATCGACTCGCGAGATCGCACTGGGATTTCTCTGTTGGAACTTCCAACAGACCATTGGGGTCGGTTTTGGTTTTCATTACCCCTTGGTGTTGGTTTGGGCATTTTGGTCCCGTCAAATTTTTCTCAGACGAATTCAGCGTCGATTCGTTCGAGCGCGATGGCTCCATCCTTGAAGTCCCTCATACAGAACGTTTTTTCGGCATTGGCGGCGATACCCGCCACCGCCGCATAGCCGCTCACTGAAGGCTTCCCTCAACTGACAGCTCTCCCTGCGACCGAGTCTTTTGCATCCGCCCCGCTGCGGCACGCTTGCAGCGCGCTCGGTGGAAAGAGCGGCGAAACTACGCGGGAAATTCCTTGAGCAGTCGGCGAAGACGGCTGGGGTCGGTGTTCTTGTCCCACTTGGATGCCGAGGCCGGGCAGCAGGGACTTGGCGGCGAGAAGCGCCTCGCGCACATTTTTACCGGGCTCGCTATGTCGAGGGTGACGCTCTTCATGCCGGGATTGGCGGTTGTCACTTTGTCGAGCGACTTCCGTCTGCGACCGGCGATGATCACTTCGTTGCCGAGAGCCTGAAAGCTCTCGGCCAGCGCCCGCCCTATGCCCGAACCGCCGCCGGTGATGAGGATGGTGTTCCCTTTGGTTTTCATAATTTTAGGTGGTGGTGGAGCTTGCTTTGTCCGCTGGATATGTCTCGCAGGTACTCACGCCCTGCCACGGTGGAATCACCCCGCCGCAGACCCCCGGGTGGCTTGGTGTGGTGCGAGGGAGTCCCGCGAGGAAATCCTGCAGCCCGCGCGGTTTCCGTCCCAGAATGGCTCGGAGCACCACCGCGTTTCCGCCGGGGAATCCGGGCGCGTCGTAGTGTGCATACATGCGGGCGAGACCGCAGGGCGCGGACGGTGGCGCCGCGTTGCTAGTGCGAGGTGTCGCCGGTGACGATGGCAACTTTGCCAGTGAGTTTTTGTACGTTGGTGTTCATGTGTGTGTTTCTATTTTGGTAATGCCCCGGTTGTTCGCGGCTTAGATTTGTGCCGCGCCGCCATCGACGAAGAGCTCGATGCCGTTAATATAGCTGGCGTCGTCTGAGACTAGGAAAACGACCGCTTTCGCTATCTCGTCAGGCGTGCCTGTGCGGCCCAGTGGCGTGGTCGCGGCGGCTTGCGCCTTGAAGCCCTCGATCTGCTCGTCGGTCAGGGAGAGTTCGTTTTTGTAGGCAGGCGTGACGACCGTGCCGGGGCTGACGACGTTGACGCGAATGTTGCGCCCTTTGAGGTCCAGCGTCCAAGTTCGGGCGAAGGAACGCAGCGCCGCCTTGGTTGCGGCATAGACTCCAAACGCGGGGACGCCTTTGATCGAAGCGACCGAGCCATTGATCACGATAGCGCCGCCCGCGGTCATGAGCGGCAGCGCTTTCTGCACGGCGAACAGCGTGCCCTTCACATTGATGCCAAAGTATTTGTCGAAGTGCTCTTCCGTCGCGACAAGCCTTTGTAGCGCATCCGAACTCATGGCGCAGCCCCGGGCGGTCGGAAAGACAGGCGTCGCCGGGTCCGGTGGTCGTGAGGCCAGCCACTTCGACAGGCATGCAGCCACATCCGACCGAAGCGGAGTGCATCGCAACTTGCGGCCTTTGGCCATGCAACGAACATGGGCACCGGATCCCAGTAGCACATCCTTTCGTCGCAACCGGGTCAGTTCAGAGTTGCGTAGTCCGGTTTGCAGCGCGACCTGCAACAGCAGTTGATCCCGCCGCCCAATCCAAGTCGCGACATCGGGTGCGTCGAGAAGCGCGGAGGCTTCCTCCGTGCTCAGGAACTCCACGGGGCCACGTTCGAACCGCTAGAAGGGCGTCGCCAACACTTGCTGGCCGTGGCTTGCAAGTCGGGGTTCATGAAGGCAGACATCCGCAAAGAAGGCGTGAATGGCGCTCAGGCGATTGTTGCGTGTTCGGGCGCTGTTGCTGCGCAGGTATGCAGCGGACTGAGTATGTTTGGACGTTTCTGGGAAAAATCTTGTCCGGCAGCGGCTGCTCCCATACGTTGCTTCCGTTGAGTGCAGGTTGCGGCACCCCCGAGAACGTGGTCGGAGAGGATGGTCTGCGCGATTAAGCGCAAGGGCCAAGGGCGGCAGCTTCCCGGAGCCACCATCATTTCGCCGAGGATGGCCTGATGGATATTGCCGCTCGCTGACTCCGCTATGGAACTGTCCGGTTCCACCACACAGCATGATCAAGATTTCCGAATCCGACTGGAAGTGCTTCAAACGAGTGCATGGCATACTCCTGGAACGGTTCTCCCAGCGGTTTCTGGACGAACTTGCCGGGATCATGGATGCACCCGACGAGTCGGCGCATGACCGGTATCGGCGGGTGGTTGCTTTGACCAGCGAGCGAAGGCGGGAGTGCGGTCGCCTTTTCCACGATTTCCGGCGGTCCACCGCCATGATCCAGTTGATCGCGATGAGATCGGCGGGGCTTCTCTCCGACGACGACCTGAAAGAATTCTCCGAGGAGACACGGACGCAGGTGAAGCGGTCTGCGGACACATGAAGGGCTGGGAAACCACGCCCTCGATTTAGCCCTCCGGACCTGCTTGCGACGGCATTCCTGCGCAGCCTCCGAGGTCCAGCGGACTTCTGGCCTCCTTGAGTGTTATGCTGGGCACAGTCTGGATGTAGATCATGGTCGTCCGCACGTCGCCGTGGCCGAGCAGCTTCTGGATGGTATGGATATCGTAGTTGGCCATCAGCAGATGGCTTGCGAAGCTGTGGCGGAATGTGTGCGGCGTGACGCGTTTGGGGATGCACGCCAGGCCTGCTGCCGCCTTTATCGCATGCTGTACCTGCGAATCGTGGAGATGGTAGCGCCGCAACTCGCCCGACCCCTGCACGGATGTGAGTCGGGCTGCTGGAAAGAACCACTGCCA
>JBGTNO010000148.1:0-5217 GCA_041743065.1 Chthoniobacterales bacterium | reverse complement strand
CACTATCTGGGCGATCTGCGACCGGTGGGCGAGCGGCTCCATTACGCGGTGAGCGACGCCGCGGGCGAGTGGCTTGGCGTGCTGGTCTTCTGCGCGGCGGCCCGGCGGCTGCGCGCGCGCATGCGGGGATGAATCGTCCACGTCCATTCCGCATACTGGATTTTTGGTGATGGTTTTCATGGTGGGGTTTCAGGGGCGACCAAACGCAGGTCTGCCTTCGCGCCGGTGGCGCGGGCGATGCCGTCACCGCGCTCTCCGGCGTATGAACTTTAGGCGCCGAGGAATGACCGGCAGGCTTCCTCGCAGCGGTGGCAGACTTCCGCGCAGATTTTGCAGTGCTCCATCTTTGAGGCGTGCTGGTCGCACTCGGAGCCGCAACGCTGGCAGGCGGTCTGACATGCCTGCACCATGGCGCGCAGGATTTGGGCGTCGGGCTTCGTCTGCCGACCGGCGACACGCGCGGTGGCCGCGCAAATGTCGGCACAGTCGAGATCGGTGCGAATGCACCCGCGCATGTCGGCGACCATTTCCTCGGCGAGACACGCATCCGCGCAGCCGGTGCAGACGGCCGCGCATTCGTGCAGAGACTCGAGAAGGCTTTGCAGTTTGTCATTGCTCGCGCCGCCCTTGGAAGGGTGCGCTTCGATCATGTGGGCGATGTTTCCGTGATGGCTCATGTTGTTTCTCCTTTTCGATAATGATGGTTTCCACGCCGCCAGGGTGGCGACGGCGAACAAGGCTTCAGTGCCTGCCGCAAAAGGATTTCGCGCTGTCCGGCGGAGTCGGCCTTTAACGCTTTGCGCCGAATTCTTTGCAAATTTTGAACCCATTTTGCTGGCTCGACATCGCCTCCGATAATTGCGGGAAGTTGCCGAGCAGTTCGCGGCTCGATGTGATGACTACGCGCAACTGGCGGGAACGTTCCATCGCGCGCTAGAACCAAAAGTGAATGCCAGCGACGAAGGAAGTCGAGCCGGGATCGCCACCCTTCGATTTGATGATGTTGGCGGTTTCGCCCACGGCGCTTTCCCAGCTCACCCCGATGTAGGGAGCGAACTTGCGACTGATCTCGTAGCGCAGGCGCACACCCAGCTCGACATTCGTGAATCCTGTTCCGATGTCGTATTCTCGCGCCTCCTGCACGGCTAGATCGGTCTCGAAACGCGGCTGGAGCACCCATCGCTGGGAGAGGCGGATGTCGAACTCGACTTCCAGATTGAACGACACGCGCGCCTCGTCATCGACGTAGATGTTGAACTCGGTCTCGAAAAAGTAAGGGGCGAGCCCTTGCAGGCTCAGGACGCCGAAGGTGCGTTCGGGCTTCGGCTCGAAGTCCTGGCGCAGGCCGAATCGCAGATCCCAGAAAGTCGCGATGGAGCGCGCGTAGAAGACTTCGAGCTGCGCCGCCTCCACGCCCTTGTCCCGCTTCCATTCGCCCTCCGACTCCAGCCACAGCTTGTTGTAGTCGCCGCCGATCCAGCCCTGCACATCCCAGAGGGCTTTCTCGTCGCCATCGTTGTTCCAGCGATATTCGAGCCGGTCGGCGCGGAAGTAGTATTTGAGACGGTTGTCGTGAATCACCGAGACGCCAAAGTTCTCCGGACCGGTGCCGGGTCCGTCCTCCGCATATTTGCGGATTGGTTCGCCCTCGGGAGGAGGGAGTGGCGGAGAATGATAGATGCCGTCCGGCAACGGCGCGGTGAGATCGCGGTCTTCGGGATGGATGGTGTAGTCGGCGGCGCGACCACCGCTCGTCGTGAGTAGGAGTGCAACGAGGGGCGCAGTGAGAACGTGAAATTTCATTAGGTTTACGATGAATTGAAATATCTCAGTTAGCGTATTCACCACGAAGGACACGAAGAGCACGAAGTGCGAAGCATAAGTTGCAGATCTCCCCTTCGTGCTCTTCGTGTCCTTCGTGGTTTCATATTCTTTTCATGCAACGCGGATGACCTGAAACATGCCCGCCTCCATGTGGTAGAGCAGATGGCAATGATAGGCCCAATCGCCTTTCTCGATCGGCGTGATGAGCATGGAGATCTTCTCGCCGGGCTTGATGAGATAGGTGTGCTTGAAGGGGATCGAATCGTGCGGGTGGTTGTTCTCGATCTGCATCCACATGCCGTGCAGGTGCATGGGATGCTCCATCATGGTGTGGTTCACCATCCACAGCCGAAGGCGCTCGCGGAACTGGAACAGATACGGGCCGGGCTGCTCGGTGTATTTCTTTCCATCGAGCGAAAACATGAACCGACCCATGTTGGCGGTGATGTTGATCGTCATCTCGCGATCGACGCGCGCGGGGTAGGGCTGCGCTTCGGCGGAGGCGAGGTCGGCATACGTCAGAACTTTCCAGCCATCTTCACCCAGGCCGACGCCCGGTTCATGGTAGCGATACCTGGGCATCTTCACAACCATCGCCACGTTCACCTTGTGCTTGTCCGGCTTGAACGGCTCCGGCCCGATGGGACCGGGCGCTTTGCTCCCGAGCGCGTGCGTCCGTGGTTTCCACTTGGCCTCCATTTTCTCCATCTTGGCCATCATCATTTTTTTCGCCTCCGCCTTGCGTCCGAGATACTTGTCGTCCATCAGCCCCATGCCGATGTCTTCCAAGGTGCGCACCGGGCGCGGACGCAGCTTGGGCACTTCCGCTTCGAGACCCGGTCGAGGCGAGAGCGTGCCGCGCGCATAGCCGCTGCGATCCTGCGATTCCGCGAAGATGGTGTAGGGCTTGTCTTCGCGCGGACGGACCAGCACGTCGTAAGTCTCCGCCACGCCGATGCGGAACTCATCGCAGCCAACCGGCTTCACCCGCTTGCCATCCACCATCACCACCTGCAGATCGAGGCCGGGGATGCGCACGTCATAAGTGGACATGGCCGACGCATTGATGACACGCAGCCGCACCGTCTCGCCGGGATTGAAGATACCGGTCCAGTTCGCGGCCGGATCGTGTCCATTCATCAGATAGGTGTATTCAAAGCCGGTGATGGAATTGAAATCCACCGGACTCATCCGCATCTCGCCGAACCCGAGCCGGTCCGCGAGCACCTCGTCGAAGCCGTGCTTTCCGGCGTCGCGGAAGAAATCGAACAGAGTCCGCTGCTGGAAGTTGTAATAGCCCTCATCCATCGTGATGTTCCGCAGCGCCGCTTCGGGGCCGTCCTCGGTCCAATCCGAGAGCACCACAACATAGTCACGATGCGCCTTGATGGGATCGCCGCCCTTCGGCTCGATCACCATCGCGCCATACATCCCCGTCTGCTCCTGAAACTTCGAGTGGCTGTGATACCAATAGGTGCCTGCCTGCTTGAGCGTATAGTTGTAGTGATAGGTGCGCCCCGGCGGGATGCCCTTGAAGTTCACGCCCGGCACCCCGTCCATCGCGAAGGGCACGAGGATACCGTGCCAGTGGATGGACGAATGATCGGTGTCCATCAGCCTGTTCGTCACATACAGCTTCACATGCTCGCCCTCGCGCAGATGCACCAGCGGCCCAGGCACCGTGCCGTTGATCGCCGTCGCGCGGACCCTTTGCTTCTGGCCGTGCACCACGAACGGCATGTAGTCGATCTCGAAATCGTAGCGGTCGAGCGGCCCGGACTCCGTGACGCTGGCGGGATTGGCGCTACGCCCGCGCGGCAGCGCCCACGCCGGTATGGGCAGCGCGCTCGCGATGGCGGTGGTAAAGACGCCCGCGCCGAACTGGCGAAGAAAGCGCCGACGGGAGATGATGGTTTGCTCGTTTTCCATGGTGGTTTGGGAATGGGAGAAGCGCCGGGATGCTCGCCTATCGCGGCCCTTCCGATCAACGCATCTCAGTCATTTTTGCTTTGCAGATTTTGCACTGGCGCGCGTGACTCTGCTCAAGCCGTTTGAGGAGGGAGGTGAGTTTATCGTTCCAAATCCGGGAAACTGGGGCTGGCTGAATTGCGCCTGCTCGATCACGACGCGCCGCCACGCTCGGGGAAACCCCTGAGTGCGTGCCGATCGCCCGCCAATCTACTCACTTCCGCAGCCGGAAGAACGCCTTGTCCTGCGTCGAAATGTCGAAGGTCATCGTGTGGAAGTAGTCTGCATCCTCCGGCGGATCGGTTTCCGGCTCCCAGCTACTGGAACCCAAGTCGGGCGACGTTTCCAGCGTCCAATCGAATGCCGACAAGGGCCACGATACGGTGAGGTCGGTGCCGGTAATGGCGAGGCTGAGTTGCGGTGGTGGCGGGCTGTAGAATTGGATGCCGCGCACGTTCACCTTGCCTGTATCTCCGGCACCGTTCAGGCCGACGAAAATCTCGATCTCCTGTCCCGCATACTCCGCGATGTCGATCACCGTGGAGTTGCTCCATTCTCCGTCCTCGAAGTATCGCGCTTCCATCGTGAAGTAGTTTTCCTCGCCGATGCCCATTGTCATGTAGCTCTCGGCATCCGCTCCTTCAAACTGGAACTCGAATGACATCCCGACAGCATCCGACGGCACCGCCACAGGGATGACGGCAAACGGTGAATCGGTGGGATTGGCCGCGAGAGCCTGGGCTTTGGCGGGAAATTTCGACGGAGCGAAAGGTTGCGCGCCGCCGTCCCTATCCAGCGTGAACTTGTAGTTCCATTCCGCCTGCAACGAAGTCGGGGTTGGGGGCGTTCCGAAGTAGGCGGGGGTGGAGCCCGCCGTGCCGATGTAGATGGGCTCGCCATTCAGTGGCCTGAACGACTCGATGACATTGGCCTCGACATTCCCCGCATACTGAATCCCATCGAGATACAACCCCTGCGCCGTCCTGCCGATGGCGCTCAAGCCCTGGTAGCCTTCAGGCTGGGGTATGCGGCCAAACGGCCGCTGCTCAACGATAACGCGAGCGACCCTGGAATGCTGCTGACCGTGATGTCCGAACCGGCAACGTCGAGGGATTGGAGATAATACGCCGGCGCGCTTGGAGCGCCGCCGAGGGAGTTTCGCACCGACGAGCAGCGATGCCCCATCGCGCTCCCCAGCGGATTCGACACGGTGTTCTGATACCAAAATGTTGCGTAGCCGTGGGGGCCTGCCGGATTCAAGTATGTCTTTCGCAAGAGCCGGGATCGCGTGGCCAAGGAATGCGCCATGCGCCTGCGAAGCCTGCGCGGCCTGCTGCGCCGACTCGCGGAACTCTCCGCCATGAAACTCCCGGCACGCGAACTCCTGCTGCGGCTCGGACAAGCCCGCGAACGCTACCGCGCCGC
>JBGTNO010000147.1:0-2466 GCA_041743065.1 Chthoniobacterales bacterium | reverse complement strand
GGGCGCGCGTCGCTGTGGTGGGTCGCAGCGAGGAGCGCGGAAACGCCGCCGTCAGCCGGATTTCCGAAGGGGGGGGCGAAGCCTGTTTTGTGGCGGGCGATGCGGCCGACGCGGCCTCGCTGGCGGGGGTGCTGACCGCGGTGGTCGAGAAATTCGGCCCGCCCAGTGTGCTGGTCAACGGCGCGGGTGGCAACAGTCCCTCCGTCACCGTCACCGCCGAGAAGGCCTTCGAGGACATCTCGCCCGACGACTGGCGCGCCAGTTTCGATCTCAACCTGGTCGGGGGCGCGTTGCTTCCCTGCCAGATCTTCGGAAAAGCCATGCTGCGGGCGGGCCGTGGAAGCATCATCAACATCGCCAGCGTGTCGGCGCACCTGCCCCTCTCGCGGGTGGTGGCTTATTCGGCCGCCAAGGCCGCCGTGTTAAATCTGACCCAGTTTCTGGCGCGGGAATGGGCGAGTCGCGGAGTGCGGGTGAATTCGATCACCCCCGGATTTTTCCCGGCGGAGCAGAATCGCAGGCTGCTATTCAATGAGGACGGATCGCCCTCCGAGCGGGCGCGCCAGATTCTGGGACACACTGGAATGGCGCGCTTCGGCACCCCGGAGGAACTGGCCGGGGCGGCCATTTTTCTCGCCAGCGAAAAGGCGAGCGGCTTTGTCACCGGCACGGATATCCGGGTGGATGGCGGTTATCTCTCCCAGACGATCTAGTGAACAGCCGCCCTTTTTCCATCACCGCGCCGGCGGGCTCCGAGCTGGGCGCCGACGATGTTTCCAGGTTGCTCGCGGAGAGTTTCGATCCGGCGGATTACGAGGGACGGCGCGTGCTGCTGATCGTGCCGGATGGGACGCGCACCGCCCCGGTGGGCCTGCTTTTCCACACTTTGCACGAGCGGATCGGCGCGGCGGCGAAGCGGCTCGATGTGATGGTCGCGCTGGGCACGCACCCGCCCATGTCCGAAGCGGCCATCTGTGACCGCCTCGAAATCACCCCGGAAGAACGCGCCGGAATTTTTCGAAACGTCCAACTGCTGAATCACGAATGGAATAATCCCGCGGCGCTTCGCCAGATTGGCGTGATTGCGGCGCGCGAGATCAGCGAACTATCGGGCGGCTTGTTCGAAATGGAAGTGGCGGTGACCATTAATGCCCGCCTGTTTGAGTATGATGAAATTGTCATCGTCGGCCCGGTGTTTCCGCATGAAGTGGTCGGTTTCTCCGGTGGGAATAAATATCTTTTTCCCGGAGTGGCGGGGCCGGAAGTGCTGAACTTTTTTCACTGGCTCGGGGCGGTTATTACCAACCCGATGATCATCGGAAATAAATGGACTCCGGTGCGGCGGGTGGTCGATCGGGCGGCGTCGCTGGTGGAGCTGCCGAAACGCTGCTGCGCCATGGTGGTGGCGGGCGGAGGGCTGGCCGGGTTGTTTGTCGGCGACCCGGTTTCGGCCTGGGATGAGGCCAGCGAGTTATCCCGGCAGCGGCAGGTCGAGTATAAGGATAAACCGTTTCAGACGGTCCTTTCCTGCGCCCCGAAGATGTATGATGAGATCTGGGTCGCCGGAAAGTGCATGTATAAACTGGAGCCGGTGGTGGCGGATGGCGGCGAGCTGATTATCTATGCGCCGCACATCACGGAAGTCTCGCTCACGCATGGCCGGCTCCTCGAGGAGATCGGCTACCATTGCCGCGACTACTTCCTGGCGCAGTGGGATCAGTTCAAGGATCTGCCGTGGGGAATTCTGGCGCACTCCACGCACGTGCGCGGGATCGGCCGTTACGAAAACGGCGTGGAGAAACCTCGCATCACGGTGACGCTGGCGACGCGGATTCCGCCGGAGGTTTGTGCACGGATCAATCTCGGCTATCGCGATCCGGCTTCGGTCGATGTGGAGTCCTACGCCAATCGGGAAGAGGAAGGGGTGCTGCTGGTCCGCCAGGCGGGCGAGATGCTTTACCAGCTCCGCCAGCCGGCCGAGTGGGCGCGGGGCGCATGAAGGCGGACGGCCTCATTCTCGCGCTCGATATCGGCACGTCATCGCTGCGCTCCGCTCTCTTCGATGAGCGGGCGGAACGGCTGGAGGCCACCACGGCGCAAATCGGCTACGCGCTGGATCTCCCGCGGGGCGGTGGGGCGGAGCTGTCGCCTGGAACGCTGCGCACCGCCGCCCGGAACTGCCTTTCGCAGACGCTGGCCAGTTATCGCGATGTGTCCGAACTCCGCGACCGGCCGATCCTGGCGGTGGGCGGCTCCTGTTTTTGGCATAGCTTGCTCGGAGTCGATGCGCGCGGGCGGGCGGTCACCCCGATCTTCACCTGGGCGGATTCGCGCTGTCGCGAAGAGACGGCGCGGCTCCGGGCGGAACTGGACGAGCGGGCCGTGCACCAGCGCACGGGCTGCATGCTGCGCTCCTCCTTCTGGCCGGCCAAGCTCGCCTGGCTGCGGGAAACGCAGCCTCGATTG
>JBGTNO010000146.1:0-8151 GCA_041743065.1 Chthoniobacterales bacterium | reverse complement strand
CGAGCGCGGGTGAAACGGGCCGGGGTGGCGGGGACGGCGTGAGCGGGATCCCGCTGACTTCCTCCAGGAATTCGTCGATCAGATCTTCGGCCTGACCGCCGGTGAGCCCGAGGTTTTCGCCCATGTTGCAGAGGGCATCCCGCTGGTCGTCGGTCATGTCCTCATCGCTCAGGCCGGAGAGCTGGAGCAGGCGCCGGAATTCGGCGAAGGCGTCGCGCGGGGCGCTGGCGATCTCGGCGGCCGATTTCTCCTCGGGAGTGGGCGGCGGATCCTCCCGGCGCAGGCCGCGTTTTTCGAGTTCGCCATCGAGCGCGGGCCGCATTTCAGCCTCGGTGAGGCCGGCGGACTCGCCCACCTGATAGAGGTTGCGCTCATCGGATTCGCTGAGGGTGCCATTGGAGGTGGCGAAGCTGAGAAACTTGAAAAACTCGACCATCGCCCGATCGCGCACCTGCACTCGCAGCTCTTCATCGATCCGCTGGCGGGCGACGGGATCGAGCAGCTTGGAGCGCGCTTCGGCGAGATACTGCGGGGCTTCGTCCAAGCCGGAGCGCAGCATCTGCGTGACGGGATTGCTGGGCTGATTTTTGAGCGGCAGCTTTTTCTGCCACCAGATCAGGAGCTGGCGGCAGTTATCCTCGATCTGCTCGTTGCTGGGGCTGGACTCGAAGGAAAGGCAGAGCCGCTGGTAATAGTCGTCGGAATTGTAGAACCGCCAGTCCTCCCATCGCTTGGGGTTATCGGGAATGGGGGAAGGTAGAGCCATGGAAAACGGTCAGGCTAGAGCGCTCCGCCCGCGCTGGCAATCGAGCCGGCGACGGAATAGCCCTCTTTTATGGATGCTAGACGACTTTGACCAGTTGGAGATCGGCCGTGGCGCTCTCCAATTCGGAGTCCGACATGCCCGCGCGACGGGCGACGGAGACGTTGCTCTGTTTGCCGAAGGCGTTGAGGGTCACGTTCAGCACTTGGTTTTCGTCGTAGCGATAGGTCAGCTCGACGGGCGAACCTTTCGGCAGAAACGGCGGCAGCTCGATATCGCAAGTGCCCAGCTCGACGCACTCGCCCGGCACGGTGCTCTCGCCCTCGACCACCCGGACGACGGCGCTCTTCATGTTCGCCTTGGCGGTGCCGAAAGAGTTGACGATCTCCGACGGGATCGCGGTCATTTTCGGAATCATCGGGAAGACGTATTCCTCGACTTTCGCGTCGTCCCACAGCACCACGCCCATGGTGTGAGTGGTGATATTGGTGACCTCGATAAGGCCGCCTTCCGGATTGGAAAAACGTTCGCGAGTCTCGATCGGCAGCACGCGTTCGCCGAGGCGATCCTCCTCGTGCAGCAGCGCCAGCACGGCCTGCACGGCGGCACCGATGGCGACCGCTTCGTCCGGGCTCACGTCCTCGGCGACCTGCACGTTCGACAGCGAGGTGATCATCGAGCGGACGGTGGGCATCCGGGTCATGCCGCCGGTGAGCAGCACGCGATCGATGCTTTTCCAGTCGAGCTTGGCCTCTTCCATGACGATCTCGCAGATGGCCTTGCACTTCTCGACCAGGTGGCGGGTGCGTTCCTCGAAATCCTCGCGGGTCAGATCCAGCTTGATGCTTTTTCCGTTGAAACTGTGCACCAGCGTGGTGCGCTGGCGGCTGGAGAGCTGCACCTTGGCGGTGAGCGCGCGATTGTAGAGATCCTGATAGCTCTGCAGATCGAGCAGCGGATTTTCGCCGTGGAGCTGCTCGAATTCCTCGGCGACCCAGTTCACGATCACGTCGTCCCAGTCTTTACCGCCGAGCCGGTGATCGCCGTTGCTGGCCATCATGCTGATGTGATGATTCTCGATCCGCATGATCGTCACGTCGAAGGTGCCGCCGCCGAGATCGAAGACGAAAACGGTCTGGTCGGAATTGAGCTTATCGAGACCGTAGGCCAGCGCCGCGGCGGTCGGCTCGTTGATCACTTGTAAAACATTCAGCCCGGCGAGCTGGCCCGCGTGCATGGTGGCGGTCCGCTCGGAATCGTTGAAATAGGCGGGCACGGTGATGACGGCATCGGTGATCGGCTCGCCCAGATATTTCTCGGCATCGTTCTTGAGCTTCTTGACGATCAGCGCGGAAAGCTCCTCGGCGGAGTACATCCGCGTGTCGAAATCTCGTCCGAATTCGCTCTTCGCCTTGCCGATCTCGCGCTTCACGAAATCGACGATTTTCTCGGGCTCGGCGACGGCGTTCTGCTTGGCCAGGGTGCCGACGATGGCACTCTCGCCATCGAAAAGAATGACGGAGGGAGTGATCCGCTCGCTTTCCGCGTTGGGAATGATCTGCGGTTTGCCGTACGCGTCGATATGAGCGATGGCCGAGAACGTTGTCCCGAGGTCAATACCGACTGCTTTTCTGCTTTTTACTGCGGTGGGTTCCGTCATGGGTTCAAAAATACTGCGCTAAAAATTCACGGTTCTGAAGGCTTCGATCCACTGCCATCCGGCGGCATCATCATGAGGTAGCCTTCTTTCCACTTTTTAACCACAACTTCCTCAGGACGAAAGACCCGATCGCGCCATTGGAAGCCGGGTTTGAGCGACTCTTGAATCTGCATATCTTCCTCGATCGTTTCCGCGGGCACCACGCTCAGAGCCCGTTGTTTCTGCTTATCGAGGCGGCCCGACAAGGGCGGCATCATTTTGACTTCCATCCGCTCGAGCACTTCCAGCAGATTACCCTGCGTGTGGCTGAGATTGGTGAAAAGGGTCTCGAAAGGCGCGATCGCTTCCGTCGCTGATTCGGACTCGCGGCCCATCTCCAGCGCGGCGTCGAACTGCCGCACGATCACCGCAAAAAGGTCGAAGAGATCGATCAGGTCGCGCACGACGGGTTTCTGCATCACTTCGAGCAGGAAGCCGTCGCGGTAATCCTTCATCTGAGCATGCAGCGCGTCGAAGAGCTGTTGATTGATCTGTTGCCGCTGGTCGATTTTGTCCTGCACGCCGGAGACGATGCCCGAGACGTCGATGGGCGCGGGGGCTTCGTTTTTCATCGTGGCCAGGAGCGAAGAATTCGCCTCGGTGGCGCGGCTGAGCGCCTCGATGCCCAGGACCAGGGGCTTGAGCGCTTTCATCAGATTCGGCACCATCTTCTGCATGGTGCGTTCTTCGATGTGCTGGCGCGCCGCTTCCGATAAACTCTCCAGCTCTCGCGCAAAATCAGTATCAGAGTTCGAAACTTCGAGGTCGCGCATAGAGCTTCATGAGAAAAGCCAGAATCGCGCCAATCCGGCGGGATTCTGAACTTTGATGCCGGGATTTCGCCGGGGAGAGCGAATTTGCGCTTGCGCCACTCGGCGGGCCGCTCCGACATTCCGAGATCGAATCGCCCGCATCCGGTCCCGCCCCCCTCACCGCCCTGCTGGCGGAGGAGATCGCCGAGTCGGGACCGATCTCCTTCGCCCGCTACATGGAGCGGGCGCTCTATCACCCGCGCTGGGGCTACTACGCGACGCGGGCCGAGCGCACGGGACGCTCGGGCGATTTCTACACCAGCGTGAGCGTCGGATCGATCTTTGGGCGTTTGCTCGGAGTCTGGGTGGCGGCCGTTTTCGGGCAATGCGGGAAACCTTCCAGCTTCACCCTCGTCGAGCAAGGCGCCGCCCAGGGCCATCTGGCGCACGATCTCCTGTCCAGTTTGTCGCGGGATTTTCCGGAAGTTTTCGGCGCGGCGAAATATGTCTGCGTGGAGCCGCTGGAGACTTTGCGAAACGCCCAACGCGCGCGGCTGTCGGCGTTCGCTGGCAAAGTGGAGTGGGTGACCCAGCTTGCGGAACTCGGGCGGATCACCGGCTGTTTCCTCTCGAACGAATTGCTGGATGCCTTCCCGGTGCGGCTGGTGAAACGCATTCAGAATGCCTGGAAGGAGCGGCGGATCACGTATCAAGACGGAGCGTTCCGCTACGCGGAGGGGGAAGCGGCCGAACTGGACCTGACTCCCCTCCCCGCGGATCGTCCCGAGGGCTACTCCACCGAGTTGAATCCCGCTGCGACGGCCTGGATCCGGGAGGTGGCGGCGCATTTGGAAAGCGGCGCCGTGCTCACGATCGACTATGGATTCTCTCGCGCGGATTACTACGCGGAGCGGCGGCGGACCGGCACGCTGCGGGCCTTCCGGAGGCATCGGCGGTTCGACGATCCGCTCGCCCTCGCGCCCGGCACGTGCGACATCACCACCGATGTGGACTTCACCACCTTGGCGGAAGCGGCGGGACCGGCCGGTCTGGAATTGGCGGGCTTTGCCGATCAGCACCATTTCCTGATCGCGCTCTTCCGGAATTTGCTGGCGCGGACTGGCGACGAGGGCTGCCTCTCCGCGGCGGAGCGGCGTGGTTTTGCGACGCTGATCCATCCGGAAATGATGGGCAGCCAGTTCAAAGCCATCCTTTTCACCCGGGCGATCGAACCTCCCATCCTCTGCCGGTCGCTGGGGCGTTGGCCGCTTTGATTTGCGCTGTCTTGCGAACTGAGCGCGCTCTGCCTATCTTCCAAACATGCCCTCCGACCTCGCGTTCAAAGTGGAGAAACTTCGCGCGGATCTGCGGGCGAACGCGCCCTTGCTGCTGGCCTATTCCGGCGGGGTCGATAGCGCCTGCCTGCTCGCCTTCGCTCAGGAAACGCTCGGAGATCAGCTTACCGCCGTCATCGCCGACAGCCCCAGCCTCCCGCGACAGGCGCTGACGGAGGCGCTGGCGCTGGCTCGCCAGCTCGGGGCGGAGGTGAAAGTGATCCGGACGCGGGAGATGGCCGATGAGCGCTACGCGAGCAATCCGCTCAACCGCTGCTATTTTTGCAAAGCCGAGCTATTCCGTCAGATGGATTCCGTGGCGGCCGGGGGCCGTTATGCCGCGCTGGCCTACGGCGAAAATGCGGACGACGCTTCCCGCGTTCGTCCCGGACGGAAGGCCGCGACCGAGTTTTCGGTGATCGCTCCCCTGCGCGACGCCGGGCTGACCAAGGACGAAATCCGCCAGCTCTCGCGCGAACTCGGTCTGCCCACCGCCGATGCGCCCGCCCAGCCCTGCCTCAGCTCCCGCATCGCGCATGGCACCCGGGTGACCGACCGCGCGCTGGAAATGATCGAGCAGAGCGAAGCCTATGTGCGCTCGCTCGGCTTCCGGATTTTTCGCGTGCGGCATCTGGCGGGCACGGAGGGCGCGCGGGCGAAGGTGCAAATTGCGCCCGAGGAGATGGGCCGCCTGGAGGCATGGCAAACGCAGATCGCGGGCGCCCTCGGAGCCGTCGGCTACGGACAGGTGGAATTCGATCCGCGGGGATATCGCCCGCCCGCCTGAGCCGGTGCGAAACGGCAGCCTTTTGCTCTTGGCAGGGTTTGCGCCCCTTAGATACCTTCGCCCCCTTCTCATGAAGAGACTCCTCCTTTTCGCGCTGCTAATTCTGGCTTGGCCAGTGCTGGGACGCGCCCAGTTCGGCAGCTTCACCGATGTCCCGGTGGAGGTGGATGCCAATGAGACCAGCTTCGAGAATGGTGTCGCGGTGGCCAAGGAAAACGTGGTCATCCGCTATGGGAACACCTCCATTTACTCCGACTACGCGCAATACAACCCCGACACCCGCGATGTCTTCGTGCGTGGAAATGTGCGTATCTACCGGGAGGGCAGGGTCTTCGCGGGCGAGCGCGCCATTTATAATCTGGAGACGAAGCGGCTCCGCACGGCCGATATCCGCGGGGCGGAATATCCTTACGCTTTCTCGGCCGAGAGTATTTTCACCGTCGGGGGACGGGAGATCAAGGCCACCGACGCGATTTTCACGACCAGCGATTCCTCGAAACCGGATTACTATCTCAAGGCCAAAGGCGTCCGCATTTATCCCGATGACCGGATCATCTTCACCGGGGTGAAGCTTTACGTGGGGCGGACACCGATCTTTTGGTTTCCGTATCTGTATCAGTCGCTGAAGAAGGACGCCGCCTTCACGTTGTCACCTGGTTACAGCAGCCGCTGGGGCGCTTTCGTGCTGACGAAATACACTTTCCCCATCTCGGAAAACGCCTCGGGTGAGTTCCGGTTCGATCTGCGCAGCCAGCGCGGGGTCGGCTTGGGGTTCGGGGCCGATTTCGAACTTCCGCGCGGCGAGACAGCCAGTGTTTTGGATGACAGCTTCGGGAAATTTCGGGCTTATTACGCGGCGGATTCCAATCCGGACAAAAATTCCACCGCGCTGAAGCGAGGCGAAGCCGATACCGGCCGTTATCGAATCGCCTTTCAATCCAAGATTTTCGTGACGGACGATATTTACGCCACCATCGATCTGAACAAGCTGAGCGACAGCGAGTTTCTCGAGGATTTCGAGCCCGGTCTTTATAGCAACGATCCGCAGCCGGATAACGTGCTGGCCCTGACCAAATGGAACGAAGACTACACCCTCACCGGCATTCTGCGCTCCCAGCTCAACGATTTTCAGGGCGCCACCGAGCGGCTGCCCGAAGCCGTCCTCGACACGAAGCGTCAGCCGCTTTTCCGAACTCCTCTCTTCTACCAGGGCACGACCGGGATCGCGAATCTCAAGCGCCGGTTCGAGCCGGATGACGAGGCCTTCCCTGATTACAGCACCCTCCGGTTCGATTCCTTCCATCAGGTTTCCTATCCGCGCACTTACCGCAACTGGCTGAGCGTCATTCCCAGAGCCGGGGTCCGGGGCACCTATTACTCCGACAGCGGCTCGCTCCGCACCACCACCATCACCACCAACGATGGCATCACCACCACCACCCGCGAGGCCCGCTCGATCGATCAAGGCGGCTCCGTCGTCCGCGGCGTGGCCAATGCCGGCTTCGAAGCTTCCTTTAAATTCTGGAAAGAATACGAGGCCATCCAGTCCCGGCGCTGGGGGCTCGATGGTCTGCGCCATGTCGTGCAGCCCTACACCGAGTTCTCCGCCACCTACAGCTCGGAAGACTCGAATAACCTCCTGCAATTCGATCGTTACATCCCCTCCACCGAGCTGCCGCCCAATAGTTACCCGGAATTCAACTCCGTCGATTCCATCAGCAGCGGCACGGTCTGGCGGTGGGGCGCCCGTAATCGCTTCCAGACCCGGCGCGATAACCAGACCTTCAACTGGCTGGAGACCGACACTTACTTCAACCTCTACATCGACAATCCGGAATATGCCGGCATCACCGCGGATGAGGGCAGTTTTTCGAATTTCTTCAACCGCCTGCGCTGGTCGCCCGTTCCCTGGATGAGTCTGAACTTCGACAGCCAGTTGCCGCTGCTCGACGCCGGCTTCACCGAGATCAACACCTCCTTCACCGTCATGTTCAACCGCGATCTGAAAATGACGCTGGGCCACCGCTACCTCGAGGGTAACCCCTATTTCCGCGACAGTAACCAGGTTACGCTCGGCGCCTATTACCGGGTCAACGACAACTGGGCCCTAAGCGTGCGCGAACGTTACGAAGTCGCCGAGGGACGTCTCGAATCCCAGCTCTACGAACTCCACCGCGACCTGTCGAGCTGGGTCGCCTCGGCCGGACTGGTGCTGCGCGACAACGGCGACGGCCAGAATGAATTCGGATTTCTCCTGAGCTTCACGCTGAAGGATCTGCCCAATGTGACCGTCCCCCTGAACCTCGATCCGCAGGCTCAGGGCCTGCCCGGCACCGGGTCCCGTTAACTTTTGAACTCCTGATTTATTCTATGAAACTCTGCATAATTGGTTCCGGATACGTCGGCCTGGTGAGCGGCACATGCTTCGCCGAGGTCGGGCATCACGTCGTTTGTGTCGATAATGACCAGCGAAAAGTCGATGCCCTCCAGGCGGGCCAGATCCCCATTTACGAGCCGGGTCTCGATGAACTCGTGGTCCGCAACGTGGCGGCGGGGCGCCTTTCGTTCGCGACGGAGTTGAACGGAGCGGCGGCCGGGGCCGATGCCGTGTTTATCGCGGTCGGTACACCGTCGCGGCCCAACGACGGCCATGCCGACCTCACCTATGTTCATGATGCCGCGCGTGACATTGCCCGGGCCGTGTCCGGGTTCACGGTGGTCGTGACCAAGTCGACGGTACCGGTCGGTACGGGCGACGACGTCGAGCGCATCATCAGGGAAACGAACCCCGCCGCCGACGTCGCTGTGGCGTCCAA
>JBGTNO010000145.1:0-9186 GCA_041743065.1 Chthoniobacterales bacterium | reverse complement strand
TGGTGAGGTCGCGCAGGTCGTGTCCGTCGAGCGTGACGCGCCCTTCCGAGGGATCGTAGAAGCGCGGCACCAGGCTGAGCAGGGTGGATTTTCCCGCACCGGTGCCGCCGACGAAAGCGACGCGCTGGCCGGGCACGACCTCGACGTTGATTTCGTCCAGGATCGGGCGCGAGCCATCGTAGGAAAAGGCGATGTTCTCAAAGCGAATCGCGCCTTTCGTCGGGCCGAGCGGTTGCGCGGCCGGGCGGTCGCTCACTTCGTCTTCGCGGTCCAGAATTTCGAAGCAACGCTGCGCGCCGGCCGCCGCGCCTTCCAGCGCCCAGGCGGTGTAGGTGAGCGATTCCAGCGGCGTGTAGAGCATGACGAGATAGCTGGTGAAAACGAGCAGATCGCCGAGCTGAATCGTGCCGTCGAGCACATGCAGCGAGCCCACATAATAAAGCAGCGCGGTGCCCAGCGTGATCAATGTTCCCACGACCAGGGCACTGCTGATGGTGGTGAGGGTGAGCTTCAGATTCGCGCCCAGGCTTTCCACCGCATGCCGCCGAAACTGCGCCACCTCATGCTCCTCGCGGCCAAACGCGTGCACCATCCGCACCGAGCTGAGCCCTTCCTGCGCGATGGTCAGCACGGCGCTTTCCCGCTCCTGGATAAGGGTGGACTCGTTCCGCACCCGCACCGCGAAGAGCCGGATGGCGAGGATGAGAAATGGAATCACGGCCATCGCCACCAGCGTGAGCGACCAGTCTTTCCAAAGCATCACCCCGAGGATGCTGAGCAGGGTGACCACCGACATGAAGATGTTGGTGAAACCCTTATTATAAATCGTCTGGATGGCCTGCGAATCGTAGGCCACCCGGAACGACGAATCGGTGCTGCGCCGCTCGTCGTGGAACTTGAGCGGGAGCGACTGCAGGTAGGCGTAGAGATCGGTGCGGAGCTTCAGCAGAGCCTCCAGACCCGCCCGCACGAAGATCATGTTCGTGAAAAAGTTGACCGCTCCCCACAGGAGCGAGATCACCACCAGCGCCCCGCACATCAGCGCGATGAAGACGGCCGGACTCATCGTTTCCAGGAGCGCCGCCACCCACGGCTGCACGGCTTGACGCTCCGCCGCGGGCGTGAGCACATCGTCCACGATGTATGCAAATGGCCACGGCTTGAGCAGATTCAACCCCACCCCGACAAAGCTCAGCGCGATGCCCCAAATTGTCCGCGCGAGGAACGGCCGGTAATAAATCAGCGTGCGGCGATAGATGGACATGAGCGGCGAGACTAGGCTGGTGGGGCCCCGGTGGGTAGTTGATTGTTGATGGCTGGGCGCGGCACGCTATCTTGAGCCACCAGCCAGAATGACCGACAAAATCCCGCCGACCGAAAAGAAAATCGCCCGCGCCACCAAACTGGCCAGCGTCTTCCGCAACAAGCTGGTCGCCGGCATCCTCGTGGTCGTTCCGCTCGTGGTGACCGTGTGGGTCATCAACCTCGCCTACCGGGCCATCTCGAATGTCAGCGCCCCGCTCCTCCGGCGGCTGGAGTGGAATTTCCCCGGCTTCGCCTTTCTCGTCACTCTCCTGCTGATTCTCGCGCTCGGCATCATTTCCACCAACATGCTGGGAAAAAAGGTGCTGCACGCCTTCGAGACTCTGCTGCTCAAGGTCCCCATCGCCGCCACCGTTTATCGCGCGGTGAAACAAATCATGGATTCGATCAACGCCTACGGCAACCTGGCCACCTTCAAGCGCGTCGTTTACCTCGACTACCCCTCGCCCGGCGCGAAGTTGATCGGCTTTTCCACCGGCACTTTTTTCGACGAGGTGCTGGAGGAGGAAATGACCTCCGTCATCCTGCCCACCTCACCCAATCCGATGACCGGCTTCCTGGTTGTCGTGCCGTCCCGACGCGTCCTCGTTTCCAACATGACGATGGAGCAGGCCACCAAGCTGATCGTCAGCGCGGGGCTGATCGTCCCGCACCGGGCCGCGGTCGCGCCGAGCGTCCCAGCGCCTGGGCTCGAGCAGCAAATCGGCGTGTAGCGGCAGAGCGTCCGGCCGTGTCCGGAATCGAGTCACCCCGCGGAATATCGCGGTCACGCGAGCAGATTGAACAACCATTCATTTTCCTGCGTCTATGGGCCTGTGCGGAGGCGTAATTCTAGCTGGCATCAAAGCTGCTTAAAGATCATTCGTCTTCCTGTCAATCAACCCAACTACGCCATGAAAAAGAAAACCTCTTCCGCCAATCGTAACCTGAGCCTCGGTGAATTGATCATGGCTGTAAGCAGCTGCTCGTCCAACAGCCGCGAAACGGTCGCCGCCGTTTCCGATCTGCTCGAGTCCGGCGTGGTGCGCCTGCAGAGCAAAGGTCGCAAGATCCGCGCCCGCGTCTGCTAGGGAAACCGCGCGGACCTCCGCGCATTTTGTGCTTTTGCCGGGCTTCGAGGCTCCTATCCTCCCTGCCCGTGATCGCACGCTACTCCCTACCCGAAATGCGCGAGCTCTGGTCCGAGCGGCGCAAGTTCGAAATCTGGCTCGAAATCGAAACGCTGGCCTGCGAAGCGCTGGCCGACCTTGGCGAAATACCGGTCGAAGACGCGGCCGAGATTCGGGCTAAAGGGCGCTTCGACATCGCGGAAATCGACGAGATCGAGCGGCGGACTAACCACGACGTCATCGCTTTTCTCGAAAACGTCGCCTCCTACGTAGGCCCCGCCGCCCGATGGATCCACCAGGGCCTCACCTCCTCCGACATCCTGGACACGACGCTGGCGGTCCAGATGAACGAAGCCTGCGGAATGCTGCTCGAGGACCTGGCCGACCTGCGGGAAGTCATCAAAAAGCGCGCCGTGGAACACAAGCAGACACCGATGATGGGCCGCAGCCACGGGATTCACGCCGAGCCGGTCACCTTCGGCCTGAAGCTGGCCCTCATGTACGCCGAATTTGGACGCGCCATTGAAAGATTGGAACAGACCCGCGCGCGAATCCGCGTGGGTAAACTGAGCGGGGCGGTCGGCACCCACGCGCACCTTGATCCTCGCGTCGAGAAAGTCGTCTGCCAGAAGCTCGGTCTGGAGGCGGCCCCTTTGTCCACTCAGGTGATTCAGCGCGACCGGCACGCCGAATTCATGACCACCCTGGCCCTGATCGCCAGCAGCATCGACCGCTGGGCCACCGAGTTCCGGCACCTGCAGCGGACCGAGGTGCTGGAGGTGGAGGAATATTTCAGCGCCGGTCAGAAGGGCAGCTCGGCCATGCCCCACAAGCGCAACCCCATCACCAGCGAGCGCCTCAGCGGCCTGGCCCGCGTGATCCGCGGCAACGCCATCGCCGCGCTGGAGAATGTCCCTCTCTGGCATGAGCGCGACATCAGCCACAGCAGCGTCGAGCGGATCATCCTGCCCGATTCCTGCACGCTCATGAATTACATGCTGCGGAAGCTGAACACCTTGGTCGATAAACTGATCGTCTATCCGGAAAACATGGAGCGCAACATGGCCATCACCCGCGGCCTTTATTTTAGCCAGAGCATTCTGCTGGCCTTGACCCGAAAAGGGCTCGCCCGCCAGACCGCCTACGAGGCGGTGCAGCGCGCCTCCATGAAGACGTGGCAGGGCGACCAGTCCCTCGAGGTGAATCTCAACGCCGAGCCCGAAATCACCGCCCAGCTCAGCGCGGTCGAGATTTCCCGGCTTTGCTCGCTCGAGCCGCATTTCCGCCACGTCGATGAGACTTTCCGACAGCTCGGCCTGAGCCTCTGATCAGGTGGAGACGCCTCCGGCGGGAAACGGCGGCTACGCGTCGAGATCGAAGATGGAGCCCAGCCGCTTCCTCGTCGAGACCTTCAGCCGACTCACCCCTTCTCTTCCACCCTCGATAATTTGCTCCTTGGTCGCCTCGCCGATTTCCTTGAGGGCGAGTAGCTGCTCCTCGGTGGCCAGGCTGAAATCGATCCGGTGGCGGGGGGCCGCCTTCGTCACCACCTCCCGCAGAGCTACGAGCTGTCGCGTCAGCTGTGCGAGTTGATCTGCGAGCCCGCTTTCGGCGGCCGACTGCTCCCGAATCTCGGTGCCCCGGAGAAAATGAAGACTGATGCCCGTGTAGGACCAATACAGACCGGCGAATCTTTTCGTGAGAAAGTAGAAGCCCACCGCCGTCGCGGCGCAGCCGAGGAAATGAAAGAAAAGCGGCAGCCAGCGATCCTCTTTTCCCAGCGGCGGCAGCATCAACCCCAGACTCAACACGCCCGAACAGACGGCCGATACGATCACGCTACTCGAAAATCGCGTCACGGCAGCCAGCGTGACCACGCGCCCCGCTAACGGGCCAAAAGCGGTCAGCGCATCGTAAAGCCGCGAAATTTTAACCCCGATTTCCTCCTCTTTTTTCTTCTCAAACCACCACGAAACGAGGGCGTTCGATCTCACTTGCCGCCAAAAATAGGATCCGGACTCAATCGGACAGTATCGCCGGTAGAAAAAGAGCGAGAGCAGGGAGGTCCACAGACCGATCGCGCAACAAACCGGGATCAGTCCGCCGATGAATAGGACGGGGTTCGCTCTGGCCAAGCTGGCCCCCGGCAGATCGACCGCGCTGGCCCCAAAAGGCACGAGCGCGAAGACCATAAAAATCATTCCCGAAAAGAGATAGCCAACCCACTCAAATAAGCCGAGGCGTGAGGTATCCATATTCGCGGTTTTCGCGACGGAACCTGCCCTTTTTCGCCGCAATTGGCAACCGCAAGTGGCCCCGTAAGTCTGCCAGGTATGACCAAAAGCGGACCCCGGTAGCACGGATGGGAGAAGTTGAGGATGAGAGAGGTGGGTCATGTGAGGTGGTGGATGGATGGTTTTGAAGCACCTCAATCCGAACCCATGTGACCCCCGGAGCGCGCCGCGACCCCTGGCGGGGAGCGGCCCCGCTTAGCTCCCTGGCCCGGATTCCGGGTCCACCTCATTTTGCTCCACTCACGATGAAGGATTTGGTGAGCTTTCAGGTTGGAGATCGAGATCCGTCGGTTTGCGTTGAAGGGCGCTGCCTGGTCGAGGGCCGGGACGCGAAGTCGGGCCGGAAATCCGCACTGGCGCGGGCTCCGCTTTGCCCCTAGCTTCCGGCCTGCTCATGCCCAGTGAAGACGACTTTAACTACGCTCTCGAAAATACCGAGGTGATCCGGCAGCCCGATGGCCAGATCGCGACCTTCGGCACGACGAGTTTTCGCTTTTACCTGATTACCGAGATCATGGATCGGGTGAATCAGGTCCGGGTGCGCGATGGCCGCGTCTATGCCGAGCGGCCGCAGATCATCGCGCCGGGCCATTACACCAAGCTGGCTCTGGAAAATTTCGGTGAGAAAGCGCAGGACTTCGCCGCGTGGCTGGAATCGAGCGGCGCCCAACTGGCGATTTTGAAATACGGCTTCAATTTCCGCCGGGGCGAGGTGACCGAGAATCTGGTCAACCGCTCAGTCGAAGACGTGATCGCCGACGTTAATCGCCAGGTCGATGCCTCGAATGATCCGCTCAGCGCCGTGATTCAAGGGGTCGATGATGCCTGGGAAGTGTGCCTGCTCAAGTTCACCGTCGATCTGATCCAGAAATCCTCCGGGGATAACCTCGGCGATTTCCGCAAGCGCGGCTTGCTTTAGGTAGCTGGCCGGTCTGCGCTCTCCAGCGGCTCCCACCAGGCGCGGTTTGCGACATACCAGTCGATCGTGTCGCGGATGGCTTGTTCGAACGGAAACAGCGTCTTCCACTTCAGGTCGTTTTCAGCTTTGGCTGGATCGATGGCGTAGCGCAGGTCGTGACCGGGCCGATCCGGCACGAACTCGATGAGGTCGCGGGATTTGCCGAGGTGATCCAGAATCAGGTGGACCAGATCGAGATTCTTCCACTCGTTGCGTGAGCCCAGATTGTAAACTTCGCCGGGTTTTCCGTTGAGCAGGGCGGCGTTGATGGCGGCACAGTGATCCTCGACATGAATCCAGTCGCGCACGTTCTGTCCGTCGGCGTAAACGGGGAGCCGTCGCTCCCGGAGGGCGCAAATGATCATGCGCGGGATAAGCTTCTCGGGGTGCTGCCAGGGGCCGTAGTTGTTGGTGCAGCGGGTGATGACGACTTCCTGGCCGAAGGTGTGGAAGTAGCTGAGGGCGAGCAAATCGGCGCCGGTTTTACTGGCCGAGTAGGGCGAGCTGGGGGCGAGGGGTGAGTCTTCGGTGAAGACCCCGCCTTCCGCGCCGAGCGAGCCGTACACTTCGTCCGTCGAGACCTGCACGAAACGCCGCACGCCGTGTCGCCGGGCCGCTTCGAGCAGCACCTGCGTGCCGACAATGTTGGTGTGCACGAAGTTGAGCGGGGAACTGATGCTGCGATCGACGTGCGATTCGGCGGCAAAATTGATCACCGCATAGAACTGATGCTTGCTCATCAGCGCGTCGATCTGATCCGCGCTGGCGATGTCCGCCTTATAAAATTCGTAACGGTCGCCGTACTCCCCGGCCAGACCCTCGGTATTGGTGAGGCTGCCCGCATAGGTCAGCGCATCCACATTGCTCACCATTTCCGTCGAGAAATGACGCAGAATGTAGCGGAGAAAATTACTGCCGATGAAGCCGCAGCCGCCGGTCACGAGAAGTCGCATACTGGAAAAGAGGTGAGTCTTGGGAAAAGGTAACGTGGAGTTTCAGCTCCTGGCCGACTCGGGGTCGGCGGCGGAAGCAGGCGGGATTGTAGGGGGAGAACCGGGGAAAGCCAGCTTCCAGCGCAACCGGAAGACATCGCGCAGCATGCGGAAGCCGTCGCGCACGGGTTCCACGGTCGATTGCTCGGAGTTGGCCCAGCGCACCGGGAGATCGCGCGACTTGAAGCCGAGCTGGCGGGCGAGGAGCAACGCCTCCACATCGAACGCGAATCCCTCCGTGCGCAGCCGTGAAAAGACGGCCTGCGCCGCCTCGCGCCGGAAGGCCTTGAAGCCGCACTGCGTGTCTCTCATTTTCACGGGCGACACGATGCGAATCAGCGCATTGAAGACGATCCCGAGCGCGTGCCGATAGAGGCCCTGGCGTTTCTCGATACGGCTCAGCGGATGATTCCGGTTGGCCACCAGCACCTCGACCTCCGGATGCACCCGGGCAAACTTTAAAAAAGCGGTCAAATCTTCGACCGGCACGCTCAGGTCGGCATCCATGTAAAAGACCAGCTCGCCCTCCGCCGCCAGCATGCCTCGCCGGACCGAATAGCCCTTGCCGTGCCGCCGTTCATTGGCCAGAACTCGAAAATTGGCTTGTTCCGCCGCCGCCCGGTTCGCTAATTCCAGTGTCTTATCGGCGCTTTGTTCCACCACCACGACTATTTCCCACGTCTCGGGCTGGGTCCGCAGATGACCGGTCAGGGCCGCGAGAGTGCCGGGCAGGCGGGCCGCCTCGTTATAGGCGGGAATAACGATGGAAATCCTGGGGCGTCCGGCCATGCGGAGGGGATGCTTTTCGGGATTGCTGTCTCGTGTCTATAAAAAAGCTCTTCCGCCGCGAGAATTGGCCCGCACTGTTCATTCTGGCGCTGGCCGCCGGGCTGCGGATCGCCTCGCTCGACCTCAAGCCGCCCCACTTCGATGAAGGCGTCAACGGCCTGTTCATCGACCGCATGGCCGACACCGGCTACTACGCCTACGACCCCGGCAACTATCACGGCCCGCTTCATTTTTACGTGCTTTATTTCGCCCAGGCGCTCCTGGGGCGGAACCTGTGGGCGATCCGGCTGCCCATGGCCTTGCTCAGCGTGGTCGCGGTCGGTCTGACCCTCGGCTTCGAAAAAATCATCGGGCGGAACGCGGCAAGATGGGCCGCTCTGGCCCTTGCCGTTTCACCGGGCGCGGTTTTTTACGGACGCTACGCCATCCACGAGACCTGGCTGCTGGTGGCGCTGCTACTGATGGCTCTCGGCGTGTGCGGGCTCTGGAAAAACGGGGACCGCCGTTCGCTGTGGGCGCTGGTGGGAGGAGTGACGCTGGCCGTCCTCACCAAGGAAACCTACGTCATTCATCTGGCGTGCTTTCTCTTGGCGGTTCCGGCGTTGCGATTTGTCGAACTTTTCTCGCCGAGCGAAACGCTGCCCTGGCCGGCCCGGCAGTGGCGGGCGCGGGACCTCAGCCTCGCGATCGGAGTCGGCGTGGCGGCGGTGCTTCTTTTTTACGCCGGCTTCGGTTTGAACCCCGGAGGTTTGAAAGGGCTTTACCAGACCTTCGCGCTCTGGATGGAAACCGGCCAGGCCGGAAAAGGGCACGAAAAGGGATACTTCTACTGGATGGAGCTTTTCGGCCGCTACGAATGGGCGGCTTTGACGGGCCTCGCCGGCGGGCTGGCGCTGCTCTGGCCCGGAGTTTCGCGGGCGGTGCGCTATCTCTGGATCCTGGGGCTGGGAACCGTGGCCGCCTACGCTCTGGTGCCCTACAAGACCCCGTGGTGCATTTTGGTAATGCTGTGGCCGTTCCTGCTCGTCTTCGGCCATGTCGTGGCCTGGCTGGGGCGGCTTCTGCCTCGGTCGTTCTTCGCTCGCGCGGCGGCAGGCTTGGTTCTGCTGGCGTCGCTGGTGAGTTGCGGGTGGCTTAATTTCCACCGCTACGACGACGGGGATGAGCCCTATGTTTATGTGCAAACCTTTCGCGAGATCCATCGCTTCACCGATCCGCTCTTCGCGCTGGTCGCCCTCGATCCGGCGAACTCTCACTTGCCCGGCTCGATTCGCCTTGCCAGCTATCATCCCTTGCCGTGGGTGCTCGGCGATTTCACGGCGGTCAGCTATCACGGAGAAAACGGCCCCGCGACCGAACCGGCCGCGGCCTTCATCCTGGTGGATAAAGAAAAGGCGCCTGCCCTGGAAAAAACTTTCGCCCGCCCCTTTTACCGTCGCGATCTCCGCCTGCGCTCCGGGCAGAAGCCCATCGTCGCTTATTTTGACGCCCGGAAGTTTGCGCAGGTTTTCAGCGGCCCCCCCGACTTCGTGCCGAAGCGCGAAAAAGACGCCGCGCCATGAGAGTTCTCACCGCGGGGCTGGCGGGATTTTGCGTGGCCACCATGCTGGGGCTCGCGGGCGGCTTTCTCGGCGGTCATCTCACGCCGGTGATCGCCTGGCTGGCCTTGAGCGGCGGGGCAGCGACCAGCCTTGCACTGCTGCGATTCCTGCCGGGCGGCG
>JBGTNO010000144.1:0-7264 GCA_041743065.1 Chthoniobacterales bacterium | reverse complement strand
CCCGCGCGATGACCTGCCGGTCGGTATCGCTCGTCTCCCGGTCCGGCATCAGATAAGTGCGATAGACTGGAAAACAGGCGATCACTTCGCGCACCGCCGTATTGAGAGAATTGCGGGTGAAGTCGCGGAACCAGCGATTCTTTTCCGAGAGCCGGTCGAGCTTGGAAGCCAGCACATTCACCTCACTAGCCAGCGAGAGGGTCATCACCTTTTGTTTCTGCTCGTAGATCAGCTCATCCAGTTTGAAATGATCGTCCATAAATTTGGCGTAGGTCGCCGTGAAGCTCTTCTCCGCGGACGGATCGATCAACACCCGGATGACATCGTTGGTAAACTCGTAG
Organism: Chthoniobacterales bacterium; assembly: GCA_041743065.1. Taxonomy (GTDB): domain Bacteria; phylum Verrucomicrobiota; class Verrucomicrobiia; order Chthoniobacterales; family Chthoniobacteraceae; genus JBBSOD01. The sequence goes on along the minus strand of JBGTNO010000144.1, from coordinate 6,923 downwards.
CCTGTCGTGCCGTGCACCGGCCAGTCCGGGCGCAACTGCTCTCCTTCCATCAAGATCTTTTCGACCAGCAAATAGAGACCGTGGTCCCCCTCGGACAGGAGAAACATTTCCCGGTAGCGGTCCTGCAGTTTCTCCAGGTATTCGTGCGGATCGAGGAGACCGTCCACATGGTCGATCCGCAGGCCCGTGATCTGCCGGTGACGGATCAGCTCCATCGTCAGCCGGTGCACGGCATCGAACACTTCGGGATCCTCGACCCGAATGGCGGCCAGGTCGTTGATATCGAAAAAGCGGCGGTAGTTAATCTCCTCGGCCGCCGTTCTCCAATAGCTTAGCCGGTAGGCCTGCTCCTCGATCAGCGCATCCAGCTCGTCGAAACTCCGGGGCTGCCCGACTTTCCCCGCCATCGCGAACAGCGTCTGGTCGATCGCGTCGCGGATCTGCGGGATTTCCTCGCAGAGACGCGTCAGCCGCCGCTTGATCACTTCCTTTTCGCGGGAGCGTTCCTCAACCAGGACGGCCTCGATCTGGTCCCGGCGCGGGAGATGCTGGATCGCGGTGACGATGCTGCGCAGATCATCCAGAAAGTTCTCTCCCAGATAGTTCCGCTCCAGCCGGGCGACCATGCCGCTGAGGATGCGTCCGTAGGAACGCGGCGCGATCGGGAAAACGTTCTCGTAATAGTTCAGCGTGAACGCGCCGTCTTCATAGCGAATTTTGAGCTCTCCCCGCTCGAGCACGCGCCCGTACTGATCGCCCAGGATCGGCAGCAGCACCTTGCCGTGCAGCTCCCGTTTCAGCGGCTGCCAGTTGATATCGAAATGCGACGCATAGGCGGAACTCGGCCCGTTCTCCAGGACATCCATCCACCAGCCGTTCAGCGTCTCGCCGATGCCCATGTGATTCGGCACGAAGTCGGCCACCAGTCCCATCTGACAGGACTGCAATGCGGCGGACAGCGCGTCGAAATCCGCCCGCGAGCCCACGGCGGAATTCAACTGGTTATGATCGCAGATATCATAGCCATGCATGCTCCCCGCCCGCGCCTGAAAGAAGGGTGAAGCATAGACATCGCCAATCCCCAGGTCATGCAGGTAGCCCACGATCTCCTCCGCATCCCGAAAGGTGAATCGTCGATTAAACTGCAACCGATAGGTCGCCGTGGGAATGTGGGGATGTTCGGACATGCTCATTTACTTCAGATTTTACGCTAGCGTCCCGAAGGATCGGTGAAACGGGATCACACCATCGGGGAGATCGCGACCAGTCCCGTCAGGAGGTTTTTTTGCAGCGAAGCAGAATGACTTCGGGCTCCGGAAATTCGACTTCATCCACGTCGTCCCTGCCTTCCAGCGGAGTGGTTCCTCCAAAGCGCGATTCATTGCTGGCCAAGGTCAGGTGCCATCGGGATTTCCCGGGCAGTTCCCCTATCGGGTTCGCGGAGAGAACGGCACTCTTACCTCCCTCCAGATCCGCCAGGAGCAGCCAGTCCCCCTTCGGGTCTCGGTAGCGCACGCCGACGACTCCACCCGTGAGCTCGCAAGTCTGCCAGGATGCGCGGTCGCGCGGACGAAAAATTTCATGTTTCGCCCGCAGGGCGAGACAGTCCGCGTAGAGCATCAGCACGTCCCGATGAGCCGGACGCTCCCGCTCGGTCCAGTCCAGTTTCGATTCCTGGAAGGTGTCCTCATCCTGCGGGTCGGGAATCTGATCCCGGCGGGCCGGATCCTGAAAAGCCTCAAAAGCGGCAAACTCCCGGCGTCGTCCTTCGGTGACCAGCCTGCCTAGTTCCTCATGGTGGTCGGTGAAATAGAGAAACGGGGTCGCGGCGGCCCATTCCTGCCCCATGAAAATCATCGGAGTATACGGTGTCAGGCAGAGCAACATCGAAGCCGCCCGATAGCCCGCCGGGCTCACTTCATCGGAAAAGCGCTCGCCAAAGGCGCGGTTCCCCACCTGATCGTGATTCGAAATGCATTGCAGAAAGCGCTCCGGCGGCAGGTGCCGACACTCGGTGCCGCGGCGTTTTCTGGACGTGCGCCTCATTTGTCCGCGATAGAGCCACCCGTTCGCCAGCACCTCGGCCAGCTCCGAATTCGTTCCCGCGAAGTCCCCGTAATAACCCTCGCTTTCTCCATTCTGACTGACCCGCACGACGTGATGGAAATCATCCGCCCAGACCCCGTCGAAGCCCAGGCCGCCGGAACTCGCCGGCGTGATCAAATGGGCGTCGTTCGAGGAATCCTCCGCCATCGCAAAACCGCCGCGCGCATGCACCACCTCGGTCATCTCCTCCAGAATATGGCGGGCCGATTTGTCGAAGATCGCATGCGTCGCGTCGAAGCGAAAACCATCGATCCGGAACTCCTCCATCCAGTAGGCCGGATTGGCCGCGAAAAACTCGCGGACCGGCCCGGAAAGCTTGCCGCTGAAATTGTTCGCCGCTCCCCACGGAGTCTCATGTTTTGCGTCGAAATATTGCGGCGCATAGGCTCCCAAATAATTTCCGTCGGGGCCGAAATGATTGTAAACCACGTCGAGTATCACGGCCAAACCCGCCTGATGAGCCGCGCCGACCAACGTCCGCAGATCGTCCGGGTGTCCGTAGGCGCGGGAAGGCGCGTAAAGCATAACCCCGTCGTAGCCCCAGTTCCGCTCTCCCGGAAAATCGGCGACCGGCATCAGCTCGATCGCGGTGATCCCCAGTGCGACCAGCTCTTCGAGACGTTCGACCGCGGCGAGGAAGGTTCCCTCTTCCGTGAAGGCTCCCACGTGCAGTTCATAGATGACGAGGTCTCGCACGTCGGGCCGACGATATCTTATCTCCGGCCAGCCAAAGGCTGATGGGTCCACCACCATCGAAGGGCCATGAACGCCCTGGGGCTGGTATCTAGACGCCGGATCGGGCAGCGCCTGGTCCCCTTTCAGCACGTATTTATATAAAGCGCCCGCCTCAACCTCGCTCTCAATCACCGTATGATAGCCGAATTTATCCGACGACATGACGGACTCTCGCACGACTTCTCCCTCCTCATCAAAAAAGCGGACGGAGACCGTCTTGTGTCCCGGAGCCCAGACCCGGAAGCGCACCCCGTCTTTGCTGAAATCAGCTCCCTGGGGCAGCGGCTTTTTTTTCATATAGCTTTTTCCCGGCTTTCGACTCGACGCGGGCGTGGCTTTCGGATCCCGTGCAGAGCCGGAAGAGCTGCATGGATCGATCGATCATGCGGATCTTGCGGCCGGCCTTCACAATACCATGTTTCTGTTTGAAAGGCTGCTCATCTTCTGTGGAAAAGATTCGCTCCCAGGCCACATCATCTTCTCCCGGAAGCAGGAACGGCAGGGTGTCGTGGTGGGCGTTGCAGAGGACCAGATAGCTGTCGTCCCGAATCGTTTCGCCGTGCGCGTTCTGCACATCCATGGTGTCGCCCGAGAGGAGAACGCCGAGGCAGCGCACATAGGAAGTATCCCATTCTTCATCGGTCATTTCCATGCCTCCGGGATTAAACCACATGATGTCCTTCACCTCCGAGCCGCGAATCCGCCGGCCCTGGAAAAACTTTGGCCGCCGAAAAATAGGATGGTCGTGGCGCAACTGAATCAACGACTTCGTATAGTCCAGCAGCTCCGCGGCATTCTCGTCCCGATCCCAACTGAGCCAGCTCAGTGCGTTATCCTGGCAATAGGCATTGTTGTTGCCCTTTTGGGTGCGTCCATATTCGTCGCCGGCACAGAGCATGGGGACGCCCTGCGACAGGAATAGCGTCGCCAGCAGATTGCGCTGCTGACGCCGCCGCAGTTGATTGATTTTCGGATCATCCGTGGGCCCTTCGACGCCACAGTTCCAGGAACGGTTATGACTGTCGCCGTCCCGGTTATCTTCGCCATTGGCCGCGTTGTGCTTATCGTTATAACTGACCAAATCCGCCAGGGTGAACCCATCGTGCGCGATGACGAAGTTGATGCTCGCGTAAGGGCGCTTGCCCGTCGTTTGGTAAAGATCAGGACTGCCGCTGAAGCGGTAGGCAAACTCGCCGGTGGTTCCCTCGTCGCCCTTCCAGTAGCTGCGAACGGTGTCGCGATAGCGCCCGTTCCATTCCGTCCACAGAACCTGGAAATTGCCGACCTGATAACCGCCTTCCCCGACATCCCATGGTTCGGCGATCAGCTTGACCTGGGAAAGAACGGGGTCCTGATGAATAATATCGAAGAAACCGCCCAGCTTATCGACATCGTGCAGCTCGCGAGCGAGCGTGGAAGCCAGATCGAAGCGGAAGCCATCGACGTGCATATCCAGCACCCAGTAGCGCAGGCTATCCATGATGAGTTGCAGCACGTGGGGGTGCATCACATTTAAAGTGTTTCCCGTTCCAGTGTAGTCGCGATAGAAGCGTTGATCTTCCATCAGGCGATAGTAGGCGGCATTGTCGATGCCTTTGAAACAAAGGGTCGGCCCCAGATGATTCCCCTCCGCCGTGTGATTATACACCACATCCAGAATCACTTCGATGCCGGCCCGGTGCAGGTTTTTCACCATGGCCTTGAACTCTCTCACCTGCTCGCCCATGACTCCCGACGAGGCATAGGTGCACTCGGGCGCGAAGAAGCCGATGGTATTATAGCCCCAGTAATTCGCCAGCCCCGAGTCCACCAGGCGCTTGTCGTTCACATGCTGATGCACGGGCAACAATTCCACCGCGGTGACGCCCAGATTTCTGAGATATTCGATCGAGGCGGCGCAGCCGAGCCCAGCGTAGCTACCGCGCAGTTCCTCGGGGACGTCGGGATGCGTCCGGGTGAAACCTTTGACGTGCACCTCGTAAATCACCGACTTGTGCAGCGGAGTGCAAAGCAGCTTGTCGTTCCCCCAGTCGAAGGCGGGATCGATCACCACCGATTTCGGCACGCCCCAGGCGTCATCGCGGTAGTCCCGGGTGAGATCGTCGCCCGCTTCCATCTCGTAGCCAAACATTTCTTCGGCCCAGTTGATTTTACCGGCGATGGCTTTGGCGTAAGGATCGATGACTAGCTTCGAGGCGTTGAAACGATGGCCCTCCTCGGGTTTATAGGGACCGTAAACCCGGTAGCCATAGAGTTGCCCGGGACTGAGGTCGGGCAGATAGACGTGCCAGACCTGATCGGTCTGCTCGCTCATGCGAATGCGGATGCGCTCGATCGGAGAATCCGCGCTGTCGAACAGACACAGATCGACGCCGGTCGCGTTTTCGGAGAAGATGGCGAAGTTCACTCCACCCCCGTCCCAGGTGGCTCCGAGAGGATAGGGCTTACCCAGCCAGACTTTGAATTGATGCATAAATAACAGGGGTGCGCCGCCCGGAGGCCGAAACCCGCGGCGGGCGCGAAACCGGGGGGATGACTAGACTCGGGAGGCGGTTACCTCTTCGCTGATGGTGGTTTCGGCGGCGGGTGTGGGCGTCGCCTCGGACGGCGGGGCGGCGGGGAGGTGGGGAGCGACTTTCCAGAAATGACCGCGGAAGGTGGCCCAGTCGGCCAGGATCTCCTGCGCGCGCGCGCTGTCGGTGTGATTCATATGCTCCTCGACGAGCGCGCGCACCACGGCGGCGTCTTCGTCATCGAGCCGCTCGATCCCGACCAGAGCGGGATTGTACTGCCCTTCGAAAGTCTTCCGGGAATCGAGCACATAGGCGACGCCGCCGGTCATGCCCGCTCCAAAATTCCGGCCGGTCTCGCCGAGCACGATGATGAGCCCGTTCGTCATGTATTCGCAGCCGTGATCGCCCACGCCTTCCACCACGCCGGTGGCTCCGGAATTGCGCACCGCGAAACGCTCGCCCGCTTTCCCGCTGGCGAAGAGTTTCCCGTCGGTCGCGCCGTAGAGCACGGTGTTACCGATGATAGAATTCTCGTGAGCTTTGAAGAGCCGCTTGGCCGAAGGACGCACGACAATGACGCCGCCGCCCATGCCTTTGCCGACATAATCGTTGGCCTCGCCTTCCAGCGTGAGCTGTAGCCCTTTCGCCAGGAACGCGCCCAGGCTCTGGCCCGCGCTGCCGACCAGCTTGAGATCGAGCGTGCCTTCGGGCAGGCCTTTGTCGCCCCATTGGTACCCGATCTCGCCGGAAACCCGCGTGCCGATGGAGCGGTCGGTATTTTTGACCCGGTAGCTGAGCTCGACTTTCCGCTCTTCGCTGATGGCGTCGTGCGCGTCCTGTAAAATGATGTCATCCAGCGGGCGGTCGTGCGGCCCATCATTGCGCGTGATAGTGCAGTGGCGCGGCCGATCGTCTTTCGGCTGAGCGTCGAGCAGGACGCGACTTAGGTCGAGCGTGTTCGCCTTGGGATGATCCGGGACGTGGCGCTGCTTCAGATACTGCGTGTGGCCGATCATTTCGTCGATCGCGCGCACGCCGAGGCTGGCCATGATCTCGCGGACTTCCTGCGCCACGGCGTTGAAAAAGTTGATGATCATCTCCGGCGAGCCTTTGAACTTGGCCCGGAGGCGTTCGTCCTGCGTGGCGATGCCGACCGGGCAGGTGTTCAAATGACACTGGCGCACATAGACGCAGCCCTGGGCGATGAGCGCGGCGGTGCCGAAGTTGTATTCCTCGGCACCGAGCAGCGCGGCGGCCACAATATCGCGTCCGGTCCGCATGCCGCCATCGGTGCGGAGGGTGATACGGTTCCGCAGGCCGTTGAAGACGAGCACCTGCTGCGCTTCGGCGATGCCTAGTTCCCAGGCGCTGCCGGCGTTTTTGATCGAGCTGAGCGGCGAGGCGCCGGTGCCCCCATCGTGTCCACTGATCAGAATAATGTCCGCGTGCGCCTTGGCCACCCCGGCGGCGACGGTGCCGACCCCGGCTTCCGAGACTAGCTTCACGCAGATGCGCGCGCGCGGGTTCACCATTTTGAGATCGTGAATGAGCTGCGCCAGATCCTCGATC
>JBGTNO010000143.1:0-17086 GCA_041743065.1 Chthoniobacterales bacterium | reverse complement strand
CACTCGGCTCTCGCTCGGCAAATGCACACTCCAGCGCCTCGATGTGTGGCTTGCGAAACACCCCGGTTTCAAGCAAGAGTGAGCCTCTGGGTTTTAAGTCGTCACGCCATGAAACGGGGAGTCCGCAAGAGCATCACGATTTCGGGGCTGCTGGCCCGGACGGTCGAACAGTGATGTCGAGAGCTGGACTGCGACACGTTCACGCCATACGCGGTCGAACTGGTTTGCTACGATTTGCGGATCGCCTCGAAGCACGAAGTCACGCTGGCTCTCGCCCGTGACACGCAGTCGGCGCAAGATGCCGTGGATCGGGAGTTGGTGAAGCGCCACCGCCCCGGACAAAAGCGCGAAGGGATACTGGTCCAATTGGCCACGAGGATGCAGGACACGGCCAACCGTGGGCGCCACGATGCACGTCCGGCCCAATTGAGTGCCGATTCTGAGCGCTTCGGTAGGCGGTCAATGCTGCGCAGCGATCACGAAAGATGAAACGTTTCTCTGCGAAACCTCGAGACGATCATGCTGGCGCTTTGCTGCTTCCATCTTCGCGCATGTTGCACGCACTGACGGAAATTTGCCAATGGGCCCGGCAGCAGCCGCCTTGGGAGCAAGAGACATTGCGACGAATTCTTGCCTGCGACCCATTTGATGATGCCGACTATGCGGCCCTCGCGGAAATGCTGATCGAGGGAAAGGCCGCGAAGTCAGTGGACCTTTCAATTTTTGAAACTCCAGATGCCACCGCGATTGGGCCGCGACCGCTGCTTGTCAGCATTTCGGAAATCGCAAACGTCAACGCGCTCGCTGATGGGCAGACAATCGAGTTCGGGCCAGCGCTGACCGCTATCTTCGGGTGCAACGGAGCTGGCAAGTCAGGCTATGCGCGCATTTTTGGCAGTGCGTGCTTTAGCCGTGGCGACCGCGAAGTATTGCCCGATATCTTCGAGCCGGGTTCGGAGGCGGTGCCTCAACGCGCGCGGATCACAATCAGTTGCGAAGGCAAGCCGAAGCCAATCGAACACGCCTTGGGAAAGCCGATTGCGGAACTCGCGGGGTTTTACGTTTTCGACAGCACCTGCGTGGCGACTCACCTCAGCAAGGCAAACACGCTCAGCTTCACTCCTGCCGGTCTCTCGACGTTGCAAGACTTGGTGAAGCATACCGACAAGGTTCGCGCCCTTGTCAACGGACAGGTGGAGTCCGCCAATCGCTCCCACGACTTCGGTGCGCTCTTTGACGCTCCCACTGCCGTCGCCGAGCAGATCGCCACGTTGAGCGCGAAAACCGATCTGGTCGCACTAAAGGAACTCTCTCGACTGACGGCCGACGAGGAAGTCCGCGTAGCGGAACTCGAACGTGAACTCGCCCAGCTCAAGCTGCTGGACGTGCGGAAGGCGACGCGAACATTGCAAACGCAGATCGGCCTCCTGGACACGCTCATCGCTGCGTTGCCGACCATCGATGCCGGCGTGGCAAATGAGCGCCTTGTGGAACTCAAGAATCTCCTGGACGAACGGAAAACCCGCAGGGAGGCAGCGGATCGCGCCGGCGCGGAGCAGTTCGCAGTCGATGGATTGCAGGCTGTCGGCAGCGGAGCGTGGAGTGAATTTATTCAAGCTGCGCGGAGACTCGCCGACGCCGAATCGGCAAGCAGCGATCTCTATCCGCACGGCAATTCGCGGTGCTTGCTGTGTCAGCAAACGCTCTCGTCTGACGCTGTGAACTTGCTGCATCGGCTCTGGGACTTTCTGAAGGGAGAAGCGAAGCGGCTTCTTTCGGAATGTGATCGCCGAATCTCTCTTCGCAGAACAACGTTCGAGAGCTGCACTGCAATGTGTGCGAGCCGACGAGTGCAGTGCACGGGCTGATCGAGGAAAAGTCCGCGCCGCTGCTTTCGGCGGTCATTGCGTTCCTATCAGTCGCGGAATGCCGTCGTCGCGCTGCCGTGGCGGCTATTGACGGGGCGACGGTCTCGTTGCCGGAGCTTCCGGATCTGCCAGCATCGCCCGCTGCTTCCGTTGAGGAACTCGCAGCGGATTGTCGCCTACGGCTCGCAGACTTGGAGAAAAGCGATCCGGCGCAACAGATCGCCCAACACCAAAGCGAACTCGTCGAGTTGAATCACCGACGCCTGCTTGCGAAGCACTTCAACGCAGTCGCGGAACATGTGCAAAAACTCAAGTGGGCCGAGACGACGCGCAAAAAGATCAAAAGCTCCCATCACATTACCACAAAGTATCGGGAGCTCTTCGACGAGCGAGTGACGGCTCGTTATCGACGAACCTTCGAGCAGTTTCTCGAGAAATTGGGTCGCCCGTTGCGGGCGCGCATCGCGACGCGTGGACAGCGAGGTGAAGCACTCAAAACATTGGAACTGGTTTTCCCCGAAGGCTCCAAAGCGGCGAAAGCTTCACCGCAGAACGTTTTTAGCGAAGGAGAAAAGCGGGCTGTGGTTCTCGCCGACTTCCTGACTGAGGTCGCCCTCGATTCGCAAGCAGCCGGGATACTGCTGGATGATCCCGTCACATCACTCGACGCGGAATGGAAAGAAACTATTGCGAGTCTCCTTGCCGAGCAGGCGCGAGAGCGCCAAGTCATCGTTTTTACCCACGACCTGCATTTCCTCTATTTGCTGAAGCATGCTGCGGAGCGGGGAGGCATCGCGCTAAAGTCGCACTGGATTCGCCGCACGGTGGACGGCACGCCGGGTATGTCTCACTGGATAACAGCCCCGCGCTGGAAAGCGACTTCGAGGACGCTGAGATAGCGACCGACTACTGCAATCGAGCCAGAGATGCCGGCAGCGCAAAAGATCAAGAATCGCTGCTGCGTTCCGGCTTCGGGGCATTGCGCACCACGTATGAGGTCTTCGTGATTGCGAAGCTTCTAAATAACGTGGTGTGCCGATTCGATGAAAGAATCCGCATGGGTAATCTTTCCGCTGTTGTGCTCGACATCGACATGGTGAAAACGATCGATGAGAAATACGGTTATCTGTCCCGGTTTATCGTCGGACATTCGCACAGTGATACATTCGCAGCTGCGGCACCGTTGACGGTCGAAACGCTTCGCGCGGAGATCGAAGAATTCAACGAACTCAAGTCGCGGCTCAAGGAGTTGAAGAAGCAGCGGAGTGCTTCCGCGAAGCGATAGCCTGATTTTGGTTCTCCGCCCGCCGGTGGGTCAATTCATGCGGATGGATTGACCCTTCCAGGGCGGAATGGGCCGCTGCACCCGTAGTTTAGCTCCGTGGTCGCGGAGCCGCATGGCTGGTAGTTAAACTCCGTGCTTCAGAAAAAGCTCGGTCAACGCATCGCCGGCCTCCGCCGGGCGAAAGAACTCACGCAAGAGCAGCTTGCGGAGGCAGTGGATTGTTCGGTGGAGTTCATCAGCCTCGTGGAGCGCGGGGTGAATGCGCCGTCGGTCGCCGGACTGGAGAAATTCGCAAAGGCGCTGAAAGTCGAGGTTCGCGACCTGTTCACATTCGGGAACGGCAAGCGATGAGCGAATACTTCGAGCGATTGCGAGAGACTCTGGATGGCGTCGTGGAGCATTTGACCGCGAAAGGAATCCAGCCGCGTCATCTTGCTTTTGGCGGGGAAGGCGAGGTGCCCGCCCGCAAGCCGACCGTGCCAACGGACGCGCGCTCGGAGTTCCTCGCAAATCGCGCGATGGCGATTGGGCGGAGCAGGCATTGGCCGCTGCTCTGCACTCGGCGCTGCCGGAATGGAAAGCCGCGCAATACGGCGACACGAATCGCATTGCGGCGGGACATCCCGATTTCAGAACGGCCTATCTCGCTGGCATCGAAGACACTCGTCGCTACGGAAAGCGTCCCGATCTGCTTCTGTTTCCGGCATCTATCGCCCTGAATGCAGACCTTTCGCAGCAGCCGCATACGGAGACGGAAGAGCTGGTGAAGAACGCCAGTGCCGCGATCGAAGTCCGCTCCAGCAAGTTCGAAGCTCTGACCTACATGGCGGTGCGCAAGCGTCAACGCGAAGCTGGAAATCTGAAGGGACCAGTTGAACCAATTTCCGCACGATCTTGCCGGCCTCCGCGGAGCGCACCGTACTCATATCAGGGCACGACATTGCCTCGACATCCTTCGGTTCAAGCTTGTTGAGATCATCGCCGTAAAACCGATTCACTCGCGCGAACGCCTCGCGTCCGCCGGTGCTGTTGAGAAAGAGCACCAGCAATGGTGCCAGATGTTCGCAGCCCGGCTTGGCGTAGAGCCCGTGAAAGCATGTCAAGTTTTTGGCTCCAGACGTGTTGAGAATGAACTTCACATTCTCGCGTGAGAACACCGCGACCCAAATGTCGGCCACGGCGCGTTTCTCCGGCAGATACCACACCGGTCGATGGCTCGGCAGGTGGCGCTCATGGATGCCGAGGCTCTCGCCGACCTTTGAGATAGCGGTCCAAGCCACGCCCATTGCGGCTAGGATTTAGCAGGTAGCAGCGGCGATCGGCAGCCACAAGAGAATCGAACCTCTCGCGCGAAAAGACCAGTCCGCCCGCATCCACGGCTTTCGTCACACAGGGCTCGACATGCGCCTGATCCAAAGCGTGCTCGCGCAGGCTCGATGCGCTGAGACAAAAGAAATCGTTGGCTCCCGTGGCGATTCCGCGGCGGCAGTCGAAATAGTCGCCGATGTGCTGGGTAAATAGCATTTCGCCGGTGCGATCCCCGCCATTCAGCAAAACATTTAACCATTTTTCGCGTGGATTGAATTTTGCAAGGTCGGTGTAGCTCACGCTGCGTTCGGCGGCAGGATGCGCCAGTAGCTCGTCCACAAAAGCCGCGGCATTTTCGAGCGTATCCACTTTCGTAGCGCGCAGCGGACCTGTCGCCGCGCCTTTGTGCAAAAAGATTATCGCGCTGGTGGTAAGCGCGTCGGCAAACAGGTTCAGCGATGGCGAGAAGATCGCAATTCCCGCCGGGCGCAATTCCCGCACGAGCCTTTCTTTGATTTCCTCGCCGAAATTTGCGTTCAGAAACTCGGCGGGAAGAAGCACCGCAGCCCGGCCTTGCGGCGCCAGGTCTTCCCAAATCTTGAGCAGAAAAAGCGCATAGAGATTCGTGAGCCGATCCAGCGGCGTGCCGAATCGCTCCTCGAAATAGCGCCAGTCGGCTTCCGCATAGTCGAGGCGCTGCGCTTTCACATAAGGCGGATTGGCGATGATGCCGTCGAATAGTCCAGAATCCGCGAGCAGATAATCGGCGAGGATGAGCTTCGTCCCGCGCGGCGCTTGCGCCTTTGCACGACGCAGCGTTTCGGCATCGCGTTCCACTCCCACAAACTGCGCGCTGCCGCTTTTCCGATGGCACGCATTCAGGAGAATGCCGAGGCCCGCCGCGGGATCGAGCACGCTGGTCGGCTTCGCAGACATGACCCACCGCGCCATGAGTTCCGCCACTGGTCGCGGCGTCTCGACCTGCCCAAGGGATTTCGTCTCTCGCTTCCAAGCCGCTGTGTCAACGTCACCGGAAAGTTCGCCAGTGGCCACTTCGACCGCACCCGGCTCGTAGTAGAGCGAGAGGAACGACTGGCTGTTTTTGACTCTCATCGGCGTCCACGATGCCCGCAGTTAAACTACGTGTCAAATTCAGAATTCGGGCCGAGCATTTCACCGTATCCCCGTCGTGACGGGTCCTGCTATTCGCGGCCAGCGCGGTTCCAAATCCCGGTGCCCCGCCTAGCGCGCCGGTGGAAATGGCTTTCTGGATGATGATCGGACCCGCGATCGTGCTGGAGATCAGCCAGATGGCGAGTGCCGCCAGCCCCATCAGGTTTTGCAGTGAATAGCCCACACTTCCGACAGGTCCGCCAAAGCTCAGAAAGCTCTGGTCGGTCATGAAGTCGATCAGGCCGGAGGTAAGCAACGAGGCTGCGCCCCACCCCAAGGGCCAGCACAGCACCCCGACGTAGCCGAGCAGGTATCCGACGCCAATCGAGTGCAGCGTCCGCACGGCGAGAACGCCGCGCGCGAAAGCGCCCCTCCCAACGCGGAGCGCACTCTGCATGGCAGCCGGAGCTGCAAATCCGATGAAGATCGGCGCGAGCGCATAGCCAACGTAGAGAATGAACTTCTGAACGAGGTAGGCGTAGAAGACGATGACGCTCGCAAGGAATCCGATCACGATGAGTATCGCCGATACAACGCTCTCGAAGAGCGCCTGCGCATCGAGCAAGTCCCACCACGACTTGTCGTCGCCCGTGCCCTTCTGCACCGCGAGTGCCTTTTGATACTGGTCATGAACGCCCGCTGGATCAGCCTTCAGCGTTTCTTTCACCGTCGAATCCACGACGGCGCTGATCTCGTTCCCCCACGTTGCGAGGTAGGCGAGCCCGGTTGCGAAGGCGAGGGTGCGTCCGATGGTGCGCAGGTAGGCGCTCGTGCTCCGCTGGCCGGTGACGGTCGAGGAAACAACTCCAACTGCCAGCAACACGAAGGCGACCGGCGTCAATCCGCGGTTCATCTCCGCGCACTGATTCAGGAAATTCGGAAAGAGGATGTTGAAGTCGTTCATGGCAGACGATGATTTTGCAGCGCTGAGTTAGTTCCGCGCAGGCAGGGTGGGAGCGGTGGTTTCGAGCCGAAACACCTCGCCATATCGGCGGAAGCTTTCCTCCATCTCAGCTTGACGCTCCTCGCGCCGCGCTTGCTCCTGTCGCTCTCGGTCGGCGCGGTTCTCGGCGTCCTGCGTCGCGACTTGCGCGGCTGCATGATCTATCTCGCGATCCACGGCGTCGAGTTCCGCCGAATACCCGATGGTCGGTGACTGTTCGGTTGTCGGCGCACGCACGCGCATGCTACTTTCCGTCCATGAGCACGCTGACAGAGATCGAAGAGGCCGCCGATGCGCTGACGCCGGAACAGAAGCAGGAGTTGATCCTGTTTCTCGCCACCCGGCTGCGGGCTGACGGCGCGCAGATGCCGTCGCCGCGCAAATTCACCAAGGAAGAAATGGCCGGATGGATCGCGGAGGATGAGGCGGATATGGAGCGGTTCCGCAAGGGGGCGTGAGGCTTTTTCTCGACACCAGCGTGCTGCTGGCTGCGTGCGCTTCCGCCAGCGGCGCATCCAGGGAGATTTTCCGCGTTGCAGGAGTCAACGGCTGGGTGCTGGTGGCCACGCCCTACGTGATAGAGGAAGTGCTGCGAAACCTGCCGGATTTTCCACTGGCCGCGAGCCGCGAGTGGGTCCGGCTGCGGTCTGCCATTCTCGTCATGGATGACGTGCTCGCGCTGGATCGTCCGGTGGTGTTTCCAGTCAGCAAAGACAAGCCGATCCTCTTCGGAGCGCTCGCCTGGGCCGATGCGCTCCTCACGCTGGATCGTGGAGATTTCAGCGCGCTGCTCGGCACGTCGTTCTACGGGATGCCGGTTCTGCGCCCGGGACAGTTTCTGGAACGCGAGCGAGCGGCGGGACGCTTGCGGCTTTCGTGACTGTGTGAAGCTGCTAAGTCTGCGCGTTGATCTGCTGCACCTGATTGTTGATCAGGTTCGACGAAACCGCAGGGCGGTCGCAGGCGGGAGCCCGCGCTACCCAGTCGCGATGTCCTCGATGTGCTGGATTTCTCCCAGCACGTCGGACACGGGATTCGTGACGACCCATTGCCCGTTCGCGACGCTCACGCCGATCGAGGAGGCTGAAGTTGGCCGCGTCGTCGAACTGCGGCGCTGTGCGCTGGCGCTCGTTGAGCGTTTGGTATTGACGCTTGGCGGCGTCGCTTCGTCCTTTTTCATAGCCCGCATCGTAGGACTTCCGCGCGGCGGCGTTGCTCCCCGCCGGGAGCGACTCGCTGAGCAGCGCGCCGCGAGGGTCGTGAGCAGCGGATCGCCTTTTCCGAGCGTATGTCCGATGATGTCCGATGAGTGCGCCGCCAGCCGCGCTCACGGTGTCGCCAATGACGCGCGTCGGACTTACGCCCGCGCAGCCGCTGAACGCGCCTGCGGCGGCGATTGCAATGAAGGTCGATGAATGTGCATGCCCGCTGTTCTACGGGCATCTCACGGCATCGCTGCTCCGCCGCTGGCGCGACATCATGAGCGCTGGGTCGAGAGGGTCGAGGAGTTGAAGGTTGGGCTTGGAATTTAAGCCGCAGGAAAAGAGGATTGACCGAAATTTGGTTGAGGTTAGTCTTATTTCATGATCAGCGTCAACACCCATGAGGCCAAGACCGGGCTGTCCCGCCTTCTCAAGGCGGTTGAGGAGGCTGGGGAGGTCGTTCTCATCTGCCGTCACGGGAAGCCGGTCGCTGAAATGCGGCGTGCCCCCAAGTCCAAAGCGGATCCGCTAAAAGCTGACCCAGCACTGAAGGTTGGGTTGCATTACGATCCGATCGAGCCTTTGAGCGAAGACGAATGGCCGGAGGCGGCCCGGTGATCCTGCTGGATACCTGCGTGATTCTCTGGCTCGCCGGTTCGGCGGGAAAGCTCAGCGGGCCGGCGGTAACGGCGCTGCGAGATGAGGCGGATCAACTTTTTGTTTCCGCAATCAGTGCGTGGGAGATCAGCATTAAATTCGCGCCAGGGAAACTCGAGCTCGGAGGCCCGCGACCCGCGGAGTGGTTTCAGCGAGCCTGTCGCCAACACGGCTTGCGCGAGATCCCGGTCGATGCGGGCATAGGAGGCGGCGCACCGCTTCTCCCAAAGCATCACAACGATCCAGCGGATCGGATGATCGTGGCCACGGCGGCGGCTCACCGGCTCAGAATCGTGACGCCGGACGCGCTCATCCGGCAATACGACGAGGTGAAGACGATCTGGTAAGCCTGCCGGATTCGTTCGACTGGGCCGCGCACGAGCCGGGGACGGTGCTCGATGCCTACAACGGGCTTTACCTGCGGGAGGAAGTTCCAGATGGAAGGAATGGTGCGGAACATCGGCTCGTTCGCCCGGTTTCGGGAGGCGATGAGTTTTTCCCAAAGCGCGGTGTTGAACCTGAGCAACGTGTCGCGCAAATGGCAGGTGAGCCGCAAGACGGTGGAAGGATACGTCGAGATTCTCGAAGACCTGCCGATCGGCTTCCGCCTGCCGGTTTTTCGCACCGGGCAAAACGCGCGATGGCCGCGCATCCAAAATTCTACTATTTCGACGCGAGCGTGTTGCCCGCGAACCGCCCGGCGGGACCGCTCGACGCCCCCGAGGAAATCGACGGCTCGGCGCTGGAGGGGATGGTCGCCCAGCACCTCGCACGGCGGTGGTTTCCCCAGGAGAGGCTTGCCGTTTGAGCATGGACGTCGGCAGCCGTGATTTCAGATCACTCTCCGGCTCGTGCGCCGCCAGCGGAGCGGTGAAAAGCAATGCTCCAAGAAAGGTGCCGGGAGCAAATTCAGGCGAAAAATTTTGCCATCCCGCAAATTTCCCTTGCCTGCCGACGAAAAGCGGACACCCTCCCGATCTATTTTCGGTCGGGAATGTCTTCCAAGGGACCCCCTGTTTTTGACAAGGGATACAAAATGGGGATACCATGGCCGAAGTTGGGCTCCTAAAAGGGGCTACTTCCAGTGTAAAAGCATCGCTAGCTCAATGGTAGAGCAGTTGACTCTTAATCAATTGGTTCCCGGTTCGAGCCCGGGGCGATGCACTTTCCACTTCCGCGGGCTTCTCAGGTCAGGGGCAAAGACGGCTCGCATCAGCACTCCAGCGCGGAAATGAAGGTAACTCCCGGGCCTTTCACCGCTTGCGCAGTTTCTTCTTCCGCTCAGTGCGCCGGGCGCGGTCATGCTCGCCGGGGGTCCTTTTCCATGCCGAGGTGCCCTCAGCAAATTCCCGCCTCGCCGCGTGGTTGACTCTACGCCGCGTAATACTTGGGATACCGGTAGTAATAGTAATCCGGCATCTCCGCATCGACACAGTTGAGAATCAGCCCCAGCACATTCACCTGCCGCTGATAGAGCGCCCGCAGCGAATTGTGCGTGAGCCGGGCGGAGGTGAAACCGGCGCGGATGACCATCAGGGTGCCATCGAAGTTCGGGGCCAGCGCCGCCGCATCGTCTGTGGCCAGAACGGGCGATGTGTTGAAGATCACGAGATCGAACGACTCCCTCAATTCCTTCATCATCTGGTCCATCGCGGGTGCCAGCAGTAATTCCCCGGATTGGTTGGTCACCGGGCCGCGAGGGATCAGCGTCAGCGTCGGATATTTGGTCTCCTGCGTCACCGACCGCCAGCCGACCTCGCCCCGCAGAATGCTGGAAAGGCCAAAGCGTCCGTCGATGTCGAAGAGCGAAGCCATGTCGCCGCGCCGCAGATCGGCATCCACCAGCACGACCCGTGCTCCCGCCATGGCCATGGTGACCGACAGGTTGCTGGCAATGGTGGATTTGCCCTCACCCGGGATGGCGCTGGTCACGATGATGCTCCGCAATTCGTCCTGCCCCGGCATGAAGACCAGCGACGAGCGCAAGCTGCGAAACGCCTCCGCATACATATAGCGGTCGTCTTCCGGCTGGAGCTGCGGCAGGCCCGCCTCGGTGCGGCTGTCTTCCACATTGGGGATTTGCCCCAGAATGGGCTCGGAGAATTGCTCCAGCACCTCGCTCGAGGAAGTGATGCGATCATCCGCCTTATCCATCAAGCCCATGATCGCCAGGGCCAGCAACAGGCCGCCGATCAGCCCGGTGGCGAGGTGAGCCACCGTTTTGGGAGGCACCTCGCGGGGCGGCGTCGCGTTCATGGAAATGGTGAGCCGCTGCTGGTCGATACCCTTGCCCACATCGAGGCCGGTCATGCTCAGATTGAGTTTCTCGTAGAAATCCTTCGCCCGGGAGACCGAGTCGGTCAGCCGCTTGAACTCGGCGTTCTTCCGGCTGGCTTCGAGCGCTTTCGTTTCCCAGACCTTGATGCTGTCGTTCAGCGTCTTTAGCTCCGCGTCGATGGTGGCGATGCGGGCTCCGGTGCTGGCGCTATTTTGCTCCTGAATGGTGCTGAGCAGGCGTTCCACCGAGTCGATGTCGTCCTTGATCTTGATCATGCCGGGGTGCGCTGGCTTCCAGACCTTGCTGCGCTCGGCATACTGCGCCTTGGCCTGCATGAGATTCTGGGTTGCCTCGATATATTGCTGATTGAGAGAATCCGACATCGGGGAGCCGCTATCGCTCGCCGTGTCGTTCGAACCGGCCTGGGCTGGGCTGGGCGGAGGCGCGGAGGTCGGCTGCTGCAGCAGCTGCTCGGAAGTCAGGTTCTGCAGACGGTTACGCTCGTTAATCAGGTTGGCCTGCTTCGTCTTGAGGTCGGAGAGGAATTTGCCCGACGTTTCGCCCTGCTCCGCCCACAGGCCCATGTTGTTGGCTTCCACATAAGCGCGCAATTCCGTTTCCGCCTTCTCACGCGTCCGGCCGAGCTGGGCCAGCTCCTCCTTTACCTGCATCATGGTGTGGTCGGTGGATTCGCTCACCTGCTCGCGCTTATAGGCGATGAATTCCTGCATGAGGGCGTCCACGAAGCGGCGGGTTGTTTCCGGCTGCGGTCCAAGAGCGT
Source organism: Chthoniobacterales bacterium (assembly GCA_041743065.1). GTDB lineage: Bacteria > Verrucomicrobiota > Verrucomicrobiia > Chthoniobacterales > Chthoniobacteraceae > JBBSOD01. Next base: position 5,591 of record JBGTNO010000143.1, on the reverse strand, counting down.
TGATTTCAAAAATGGACGAGCGCGGCACCACCACCGCCGTCATCTCGATGTCGTCGGCTCCGCTCAATTCGGGAGCCATCAGGCCCAGGCGTTGGATCGCGCGCTGGCGGATCTCGGGATTCTGGAGCAGCTCAATCTGCGTGCCGTAATAGTAGTTCGAATCCTCGACGACCTTTTGGCCTTGCTCGATCTGGACTTGATCTCCGACGGTGAGACGCCCGATCGACTCAAACTGCGTCTTTTTTTGCAGCACAATCCAGCCTTCGATAGCCAGCCCGAGACTTATAGTCAGGAGCGGAATCCACCAATGCCGCCGGACCAAAGTCCGGTAGCGGTAGAATTTAACGCTGAGCCGAGTCAGCCATTCGTGAGATTTACCGGGAGGATTGTGTTCCATGACTAGAAATTGATGAGACGTTTGCGAACGATAATGTAATCGCCATCTTTGACCTCGAGATCCTGCTGGACCTCGCCATCCTCGAGGACCGCTTTCAGATCGACCTTAAAGGTCTGGCTGCCCCCGCGATCATCCTGCCGCACGAGGCGGACGTCGCGTTTGTTGGCCCATTGGGTGAAACTGCCCGCCCGGAGCACTGCCGCGCCCACGGTGAGCGTATCCCCTGAAAAAAACTCCTGTGCCCCCGGTGCCTTGACCTCTCCGGAGACGAAGACTTTGCCGCGGGACGCTTCCCGATTCACCTGATCGATCGCCAGCCGGACGGTCGCCTTATAGTAATAGTCGCGCTCGAGAGCCTGCTCGATGTCGCCCGTGAGGGAAGCGACCGTTTTGCCCTCGGCACTGATGCGACCCACATAGGGCACCTCGATATCGCCCGTGTCGGAGATCCGCCCGACCACCGGAGGAGTTCGGTCCTCCAGAATCTGCAGCGAAACCATGTCGCCCACTCCGAGCTTGCGGCTTCGGTCCACGGGGGACATCGGTGCCAGCCGCTGAGGAACCGCGGCGCCGGACTGCTCGACCGGGATGGCCCGCGGGGCTGACTGGGCCTGGGCTGGCCCCTCCCGCAAGATCATGGCGGCCAGGGCCACCCAGATGAAAAAGAAACGAGCAGGAGTCATGTCATAACGGGGTTGTTAGAAGTTGTAGTAGAGACTGAGCAGGACGAGATTCTGCTTGTAGGACGCCGCATCGAGATTCGAGTCCTTGATCAGAAAGCGGTAATCGAGACCGAGCGTCATCGAGGGCGTCAGCACATAGCGAAGGCCGAGGGCGGCGCCGAAACGCTGCGCCTCTTCACCGATAAAGGCGCCGTCCCCGTCGGACGTCTCATAATATTCGTAGAAAGCGGTCGGGCTCAGGATCACGTCCGGTGTGATTTTCCAGTTGGCGGCGTATTCCACGTGCCAGAGATCGTAATAGTTGGATCCGAAACCCACTTCGGTCGTTTTGGTCAGGCCGAGCCGGTGGCTGAAGGCTTCCGAGAGACGGTTTACAATATCGCTCCGCACGTAAAAGGTGCTGGAATCCTGACTGTCCTCCACCGTGCCATTGCTGTCGAAGTTGAACTGCTGCCAGCCCACTTCCAGATACACCTTGGTGCTCTCGGTGAGATTGGCCTCCACGTACGGTCCGAGAAGGTAGTTTATGCCATCGTTCTGAATGTCCTGCTTGAAATCGACGGCAGTGACCGAGGCATTTACACCCACCCGCACGCCGGGGCCGACTTTGACCGAAGGCCGCAGGTAAACCGTGTCGGCGGACCGTTCCAGCGAATCGAACTCCTCGTCGAACGTCCACAGATTGTAATGACTGTAACCGGCTGTGAAGGTGATCATATCGTTGATCTCCCAGTCAAACTGCAGGCCCGCGTCGTTCTCGAGGCGGCGGTAAACGGCCGTGTTGTTCAGCACAGGCAGATCGTAGGGATCCTCTTGATAGCTAAACCGGTCGCGCAGCGTGATGCGCACACTGCCGATGTAAAAGCTAAGCGCGAGCTCCGAGGAAGGCGACACCAGGATGCCTTCGGTGTCGTACTGGCTGTTCTCCAGGTACTTGGCGTAGCTCAGACCCAGCGAGAACCGCAGCGTATTCAGCTCACTCAGGCGCCAGGTCGCGTCCGCCGTGATGGACGGGCGAATAATGATGTCGCTCTTCTCGCTGCCCGAGGGAGACAGGGCAATGTTGTCGTTGAACTCCACTCCGATTCCGGCGGCCAGGTTAAAGCGGACCGGCCCGAGCGCCATGTTGTACTGATCCTCTTCCTCCGGCAGCGGGGGCAACACCGCTTCGTAGCTATCGGTCGCCATGAAACCGTCTGTCTCACTGCTGGGCATCCCAAGATCAACGGCGGGATAGATCGCCTGAGGAGCCGGAGCCGGCACATATTGCTGCGTATCCATCTCACGGAAGTAGTCCTGCGCCCGCAAATCCATGGCAGGTGCGAGTAACAGGAGGGCGGTGAAGGAGCTGAAAAGATTACGGGTGTGGGCGTGCATGATGGCAGGGTAGGTTCCGGCCATATTTTTCGCGCACTCGCAAAATTGCAATCTTATTTGCTGGTATAACATTCGGCATCACAAAACAGCCCGGCCTTGCGCCTGTCTGCTTCTCAGCCCTGCCTAGAGCAAACTCCTTGCCCGCTACTTATAAAAACCAGATTTTCCCGAGAAAACTTGCGCAACCGGTTTCAGAACCGGTCTTCCCGCGGTCTTAAAGGAGATCCTTCACCAACTCCCGCTCCTCCGCCAGCTCCCGCACACTGGCGTCGATCTTTGCGCGACCGAAACCGTTCACCGGCACGTCGGTCACGATCTCCCATTTCCCGTCGTGAGAGCGAATGGGGAAAGAGGCAACCAGTCCCTTCTCCACCCCATGAGAACCGTCGGAACAAACGGCGACGCTCGTCCAATCGTCTCCCATGGTGCCACCGCTCAGGGTCGCCACCGTGTCCACCACCGCGTTCGCGGCTGAAGCGGCCGAAGAGGAACCGCGGGCCTTGATGATGGCCGCGCCGCGCTGCTGCACCGCCGGGATGAACGTTTCCTTCAGCCAGGCCTCGTCGCCGATCACGTCCAGAGCAGGTTTTCCGCCGATGCGGGCACTATAAAAATCGGGATACTGCGTCGCGGAATGATTGCCCCAGATGGTCATGCGCGAGACCTCCGTCACCTCTACGCCCGCCTTCTGGGCGAGCTGCGCCTTGGCCCGGTTTTCATCGAGCCGCGTCATGGCAAACCAGCGGTCGGCCGGGATGTCCTTCGCGTTGTTCATCGCGATCAGGCAGTTCGTGTTGCAGGGATTGCCAACGACGAGCGTCCGCACATCCGAGGCGGCGTTGGCCGCGATCGCCTTCCCTTGGCCGGTGAAAATCTTGCCGTTGATCCCCAGCAGATCGCCCCGCTCCATCCCCGCCTTGCGCGGCACGCTGCCGACTAGCAGCGCCCAATTCACCCCGCGGAAACCTTCATCGAGATCGGCCGTCGGCGTGACTCCTTTCAAGAGGGGAAACGCGCAGTCGTCCAGTTCCATCACGACGCCTTCCAGCGCTCCAAGCGCCGACGGAATCTCGATCAGCCGCAGCTTGACCGGCTGATCCGGCCCGAACATGGAGCCTGAAGCGATCCGGAAAAGGAGCGAATAACCGATCTGGCCGGCCGCGCCCGTGACGGCGACGGAAATGGGGTCTTTCATGGACCAAAGCCTACTTCATCCATGTCGCGCGACGCAAGGTTCGGAACGAAGAGCGCCTTTGTCCCAAGGCCAAGCCACCGGAAGTTCCCGGCCTGACCCGCCCGCGCGTGCGATCATCTGCTGATGGAATTCCTCGCCACCGCCCCGATTGCCGATGGCGCGAACCCCCTTCTGCCCATGGTTCTCATCGGAGGGGTGCTCCTCGTCACTTTCGTGGCCATCGCCTTCGAGCTGGTCCACAAAAGTCTCGCGGCTCTGGCGGGAGCGATCGGGGCAGTGGTGATCGCCCTCGTCCTGGGAGTATTCTCCGCGGACCAGGGCTACGAAGCGGTCCACGGATTTATCGCGCATGATCTCAACGTCATCGGCGTCATCGTGGGCACAAGCATTCTCGTCGGCATCGCCGCCCGCTCGGGGCTCTTCCATTTTCTTGCCATCAAGCTGGTCAAACTGACCGGCGGCAGACCGGCGCTGCTCCTGCCGGCGGTGCTGGCGGCCACCATCGGCTTCGTCACTTTCCTGACCATCGCGCCCGGCGTGCTGATCATGACCTCGCTCGTCCTGGTCATCACCCGTGAGCTCGATTACCCGCCGGTGCCTTACATCATGACGGTGGCCATCGGCGCGAACTCGGGGGCGCTCATGACCTTCGCCTCCGGCATCCCCACTCTCATGATCGGGACCAGCGCGGGCATTCCCTATGTCCATTTCCTCCTCGTCTCCCTGCCTCTGGCGCTGCTCTCGGCGGTGGTGGCTTTCGGCGTCATCCGCTGGAGCTACCGGAGCCAGCTGGTGCCCGCGGGCTGCCCGGAGGAGCGGCGGGAAAAGGTGGCCGGGTTCGATGAATGGGCGCTGGTGAAAGACCGCGCCATCTTCCAGCGCTGCGCGGTCATTCTCGGCCTCACCATCCTTGGTTTTGCCTTGGCGCAGAAGCTGGGCGTCGGGCTGGATTTCATTGCCTTTTGCGGCGCGGCCGCGGCTTTGTTCTTCTCGGGTTTCGATCCGGAAGAGGCGATCCGCTCAGTGAAATGGCCGGTCATCCTGTTCTTCGTCGGCCTCTTCGTCCTTATCGGCACCGTCCGCGAGACCGGTCTGCTCGACATCCTCGCCGCCCAGATTTTCCAGCTCTCCGGCCCCAATGTGACTCTCGCCCTGATCATCCTCGTGCCGTTCGTTTTCATCACCGCGGGCATCGTCGATAATATCCCGGTGGCCGCGACGATGATCCCGGTCGTGCGTTCGATGATCGCGAGCGGGCTGCCGGCCGAACCGCTCTGGTGGGCGCTCATTGCCGCGTGCAATCTCGGCGGCAATCCCACCCCGGTCGGCTCCATCGCCGCTGTCATTGCTCTGCACGCGCTGGAAAAAGAGCGTGGCATCCGCATCGGCTGGGGCGAGTATCTGAAGGTGGGCGGCCTGATTACCCTGCTGCAAATCCCGCTGGTCATCGGCTACATCTGGTTGTTCCGGCGGTTCGACCTTTTTCCCGCGCTATGAACGAAGCCAGTGACGACGAACTCGACGAGAGCATGGACAGCTTCGAGGCGGCCCTTTCCGCCCGGCCCATCGCTCTGCCGAAGCTTATTCCCCGGCCGATCTTCCTCGCCCTCGACGGGTCGAATCAGGACGCCGCCGCGCGGACGCTGGCCGAGGCGCTCGCCGCGCATCTTTCGGTGGAAGTTCACCGCCTCACTCCGCCGGACGACGGCCCGGCGTTCCAATCCATCGTCGATCAATGCCGCGCGGTGCGGGGCGGGCTCGTCGTCGTTCCGGCGCCCTTCCGGGAAGATTTTGCCGAGCTGGGCGCCGCCAGTATCGGCACCAATCTCGACCTGCTCCTGAGCTGTCGCGAGACGCCGCTCCTCGTCGTGCGCGATCCCGACCGCGACGCCGCCGAGGCGCTGGACGAAGTCGTGCTCCCGCTCAGCTTCGTGGCGCA